>CALYZE010000017.1 GCA_945607605.1 uncultured Bacteroides sp. | reverse complement strand
CAAACCTGTAACCGGCTGATCCGTAGTCAGCTACTCTATTCAGTTGAGCTACGCGACCCTTATTGTTTACGAAAAAATGTGACCGCGACAGGATTCAAACCTGTAACCGGCTGATCCGTAGTCAGCTACTCTATTCAGTTGAGCTACGCGGCCTTTTCGTTTAACGGGTGCAAAGATACGCTCTTTTTTTGGATAAGCAAGCGATATCCTGTTTTTTTCTTAAAATATTATTCAACAAAACGATAGTTAAAGAGCTGCCAGCCGATAGTTAGCCCAACATTCCATTCCTTTTTCGGTGAGCTATAATGGTTTACATATGCAGATATAGCACCAAAAGGTAAATGACAGATTATTGAAGCTTCTCCCATGTATTCAAATCGTGAAAGAGGTTTTCCATAAAATGCGTTATTCAACGCATTTCTTTTGATTGGGAATATGGGCATGAAACCATAAAGCTCTGTTCGGAATTGAAACATATCGTTCAATATTAAAATAGGTTTGATACCTGCTGCCACATACTGATTCGCACGAAACGATTCATTATACATCAATTTACTATGCGGTGTTGGCGTAAACTCTCCTGCTTGCATCATCGTAGCCGTATAGTTTTCAGAAAAATTCTTCGATGAATACAAAGCTTCTGTCATCCACCCCAACGTAAACTTTGGACTCATGGCATGATAGACTTCTTTCATATAGGAGATTTGTAACCAAGATTGGCGTTCTTTTGTCGAACTTTTTTCAGTAGATGACGGATTACCAGGCAAAAACTTTTCTTTTCCTGTAAAGACTTGGGCCATCAACTTTTCAAAATATCCCCTTGTTGCATACTGGCGCGTATTCAATGTACTTCCATAGAAACCGATAGTTCCCCCGAAAAGCTTATAGATACTTTTGTCAGAACGATCCTTGTCGAAGTCAATTACATTGGACTGAAAGTAATTATCCTCCAGCTGACCATATCCTAAGCTAAATTCAGCACGTTTATTAGCCAAGAAAGGTAGAGCCACCATCAACTTCACAAAACGTTCGTATTTCGAGTTAAAAGATGGTTTGTCGTTTTTTGAAAACAGTTTATCCTTCTTGTAATAATCAAAAGTACTGACTGATGCTATAAAACGATAAGAGGTAGGAATATGCGTAGGTAAATCAAATCTTGCCATCAGCTGGGCATTATTATAAATTTTACCTAGTTGACCATCAAAAGTTATCTCTTTTGAATAATAATTCAAGTTTTGATAACCCAATCCCAAATATATCTGATTCGAACTAGTAGTAGAAACACTTCCTCCCAAGCGAACAGAAAGATTTTTTTCCATTTTCACTTTCAGATGCAATTCATACAGGTCACTATTAGAATCATAAACGGCATGAGGAACAATCTCCGAAATCATATTATCAGCCAACAAACGGAAATATCCACGTTTCAAATCTTCATAAGTAAACACGTCATGATCTTCATCATGAAATTCTTTTTTGATATACGCTTGCTGTTGTGCATTCGCACCTTCAATACGAATATCTCGAAACCGCAGTTGTGGCAGATTGCTTCGATAAACCAAGCGTCTTAGACGTATATTATCAGCATTGATGCGTCGATGGACACGACTCTTTATTGAGTCCATCATGCTGATAGTTCGGTTGTAGCCGATATCATGCAACTCTTGCAGGCGGTCAAAATCCAGTAGATTTACATCGTCGTACTTGAAATTCAGGACAATACCCAAGGAGTCAGGAATAGAATAGTCTGTTTTTTGCATCACCATATTCTCTATCTGACTCATAAGTTCATTTTCTTTAGGCCGGCTTGGGTTATCAGCAACCACGCTACCAATGATGATATCCGGCTTAAAATCTTCCCGCATCACATCCGTCGGGAAATTATTGTAAATTCCTCCGTCATAAGCCAACACACTATCAATCTCTATAGGCTTAAATACGAATGGGAAGCTCATAGAAGCACGAACGGCATCTCCCAAATCACCTTTTTTTAATATCAGGGGCTTTTTATTATAAACATCGGAAGCTACACAACGGAAAGGGACAAATAATTTATTAAAATTGCCCTCACAAGAAGCTGTTGCACGTGCAAACAATTCCACAAACACCAAATTCATCTGTATAGGATTAACCATACTAGTAGGAATAAATTGGGGCTTTACATGCAGAGAATCCTTAAAATCAAACCGAATATTAAAGAATTCGGGAGTAGGTCGTCCTTTTTTAAAATAATATTCATATTTCGGCTCTACTTTTCCAGAATACCAACGTTTAAAATCTGGTGATCGCAACAAAGCTTCCATATCGTCAGGAGCGTAACCCATGGCATACAAAGAGCCGATAATGGCTCCCATCGAAGTGCCGGTTATGTAGTCAATAGGAATATTATTTTCCTCCAATGCCCGGATTATACCAATATGTGTCATGCCTTTCGCTCCACCGCCGCTCAGAACAAGTCCCACTTTTTGAGCTTGCAACATGGGTAAAAGGCCTAGCAGAAACAACAAAACCAAAAGGAATCTTTTCATGACTATGTATTGCCGAGTAAAATATATCAAACATTCAATGCTCAAATATAGGTAATTGTTTCCAAAAACCTCGTATTCAACGAAGAAAAATGTAGTGATGCCCGCAAAAAAAGGAAAAAGGGTATTACAGTTCTGACGAATCGTAATACCCTTGCATCCATAAAATGCTAAAAGAAATTTATTTTATAAGGTCAAGGCTTCTCTTGACAAAGTTATTCAAAGCTTCACCTCTCAACATTCCATTCTGAAGCAATGCCAGGTCAATCAATTGGCGAACCACTTTATTCTCAGCAGCATAATTAGCAAGAACACCTTCTTTTTGGGTTTTAAGCTCATTCCATCTCTTATCTAACTCTGCCACTTCAGCGTTCTCAGCCGTAGGAATTTCTTCACTTTTTTTACCTTCTTGTTTTGCTTTCAAAGCTTCACGAAGTTTATCTACTTCATTCATTTCTTTCTGAACAGGAGCTATCAACGAAGCACATGCCAGATCTTCTTCTGCAAGAATCTCTTTAACCAACTTATGATCCGAATTCAATACCAAGTTGAACATGTCCGGCATTTCACCATAAAAGCTCATACCAGCCTGTATATTAGCCATTTCCTTCATACGACGCATATATTCGCTCTGCGTAATCATAATCGGAGATACATTTTCCCCCAAAGCTTGCGCCATGACATTGAATTCAGTCTTTTCCAGTTTTGGCAACTGGCTCTTAAAGATAGTGGAGAGCACCTCTTGCTTGCCAGCTTCTAACACTTCATTCTTCTGATCTTCTTTGACAATAAGATTGTCAACCACATCACTGTCAACACGAGTGAAACGCACCTTTTCAAACTTTTGTTCTAACATACTTACCAATGCAATGTCAAGCTGTCCATCCATTAAAAGTACGTTATAGCCCTTGTTTTTAGCAGCTTCAATGTAGCTAAACTGCTCATCTTTATTGTTGGCATACAAATAGATCAGGTTACCATCTTTATCTGTCTGATTCCCTTTAATCAAAGTATTATATTCCTCAAACGTATAATATTTAGCATCTGTATCAGTGAGAAGAGTAAAATCTTTGGCTTTATCATAGAAATCTTCCTGAGTGAGCATACCATAATTGATGAAAATTTTCAGGTCATTCCACTTTTCTTCAAACTGCTGACGATCTTTTTTGAAGATAGACTGCAAGCGATCAGATACTTTCTTCGTTATATAGGTTGAAATTTTCTTCACGTTTGAATCGCTCTGCAAGTAAGAACGAGATACATTCAAAGGAATATCTGGGGAGTCTAGCACACCATGCAACAAAGTCAAGAAATCAGGCACAATGCCTTCTACTGAGTCTGTTACATATACTTGATTGCAATAAAGCTGTATTTTGTTTTTATTCAGTTCAATATTACTCTTTACTTTCGGGAAATAAAGAATACCGGTAAGATTGAACGGATAATCTACATTTAAGTGGATCCAGAACAGGGGTTCGTCTGACATCGGATAAAGGTCACGGTAGAACTTTTTGTAATCCTCATCCTTTAGTTCACTGGGTTTTAAGGTCCACAATGGATTCACCTCATTTATAATATTATCTTCGGCTGTTTCAACCTGTTTCCCATCTTTCCACTCTGTCTTCTTACCAAACGCAACAGGAATAGGGAGGAAGCTGCAATATTTCTTCAACAAAGAGGTGATGCGTGCTTCTTCAAGAAATTCTTTACAATCATCATCGATATAAAGAACAATATCGGTTCCGCGCTCTGTTTTATCAGAATTCTCAATGGTAAATTCAGGACTACCATCGCAGGTCCATTTTACAGCTGGAGCATCGTCCTTACAAGATTTAGTGATGATCTCAACCTTTTTAGCTACCATAAAAGCGGAATAGAAACCTAATCCAAAGTGACCTATAATGGCGTTTGCATCATTTTTATACTTTTCAAGAAAGTCATTGGCACCGGAGAATGCAATTTGGTTGATATATTTATCTATTTCTTCTGCAGTTAAACCAATACCACGGTCGGATACAGTTATTGTATCTTTTCCTAAAGAAACACGAACCGTTAAATCGCCTAATTCACTGTTAAACTCTCCGATAGAAGAGAGGGTCTTCAGTTTTTGAGTAGCATCAACAGCATTAGATACTAATTCACGGAGAAAGATTTCATGATCACTGTATAAAAACTTTTTAATAACGGGGAAAATATTTTCAGTAGTTACCCCAATAGTTCCTTTCTGCATAATACTATTTATATTTTAAGTTTATATAATTATTTGCTGGCAAGTAAGAAACAAAAAAAATGCCAGTCCTTCCAGACTGACATTTTGACGGTATCTACTATAAGAGACTTATTAGGCTTTCTTTAGACTTAACTCATCCTTCTCTTTGTCAACGGAAATAGTTATAACATCTCCAACCTGCAACTCAGAAGAAACGATCAGTTCCGAAAGTCCATCTTCCAAATAGGTTTGGATAGCACGCTTCAACGGGCGTGCGCCAAACTGTACATCATACCCTTTCGAGGCAAGAAATTTTTTAGAATCCTCATCCACAACTAGCTTATATCCAATTGATTCGATACGTTCATACAAGCCTTTCAACTCTATGTCGACAATCTTTGTAATGGCATCTAAAGACAACTGATCGAAAGTAATTATTTCATCAAGACGATTCAAAAATTCAGGAGCAAAAGTTTTATTTAATGCTTTCTGTATCACGCCACGAGAATGTTCTCTATCATCCGTACGGTTTGTGGCAAAGCCTACACCACGTCCAAATTCCTTCAATTGACGAGTACCAATGTTGGATGTCATGATAATAACCGTATTCTTAAAATCAATGGTTCTGCCATAATTGTCAGTCAAGCGACCTTCATCCAATACCTGCAACAAGATATTAAACACATCCGGATGAGCCTTTTCTATTTCGTCCAATAATACAATAGAGTATGGTTTACGGCGCACTTTTTCAGTTAATTGTCCGCCTTCTTCATATCCCACATATCCGGGAGCAGCACCAATCATGCGCGACACTGTATATTTTTCCATATACTCGCTCATATCAATACGTATCAATGCATCAGAAGATCCAAACATATATTTAGCTAATTGCTGGGCTAAATAAGTTTTGCCAACACCGGTAGGACCAAGAAACATAAAGGTTCCGATAGGACGATTAGGATCTTTCAAGCCAACACGGCTACGCAAAATAGCTTTCACCAGTTTCTCTATGGCAGGATCTTGTGCTATAACCTTTGCTTGCAATTCCTCCTTCATGCCCGCCAATTTTAACCCTTCTGCCTGCGCCATTCGTTGCACCGGCACACCAGACATCATTGAAATGACGGTTGCAATGTCTTCTTCACCCACCGTTTGGCGATCATCTTTCAAACGAGTTTCCCATTCGGCTTTCATCTCATCCAAGCTATTTGAGAGTTCTCTCTCACGATCACGATAGCTTGCCGCCAACTCAAAATTCTGAGATTTTACAGCATCCCCCTTTAGATTACGGGCATCTTCGATCAGTTTTTCCTGTTCTTCTATCTCTTTCGGAACATTTATATTCGTCAGATGGATACGTGAACCGGCTTCATCCAATGCATCAATGGCTTTATCAGGGAAATTACGATCTGTGATATAGCGGTCTGACAGCTTGACACAAGCCTCAAGAGCTTCGTCTGTATAAGTCACATTGTGATGATCTTCATATTTATCTTTGATATTCTTTAATATCTGAAGCGTTTCTTCAGCAGTAGTAGGCTCTACTATTACTTTCTGAAAACGACGTTCCAATGCGCCATCTTTCTCGATATTCTTTCTATATTCATCGAGTGTAGTAGCACCAATACATTGGATTTCACCACGTGCCAAAGCAGGTTTCAACATATTGGCAGCATCCATAGAGCCTGTTGCGGCGCCAGCTCCTACGATGGTATGAATCTCATCGATGAAAAGAATTACGTTCGGGTTTTTCTGTAATTCATTGATAATAGAACGGATACGCTCTTCAAATTGTCCACGATATTTGGTTCCGGCCACAACAGAAGCCATATCAAGCATCATCACTCTCTTCTCAAATAAGATACGTGAGACCTTCTTCTGTACAATGCGTAAGGCAAGTCCTTCTACAATGGCAGATTTACCAACCCCCGGTTCACCAATCAATACCGGATTGTTCTTCTTACGACGACTCAAAATCTGAGCCAAGCGCTCTATCTCTCGCTCGCGCCCCACTACCGGATCAAGTTTGCCTTCTTCAGCAGCACGAGTCATATCCATGCCAAAGTTATCCAACACAGGCGTATCATTGGATGGCTTCTTTGCAGCGGTTTGCGCTGAAGAGGAGCCTGCTCCCGGGTTGTTTGAAGAACGAGACAAATTCATGTCTTCTTCTTCATCCTCATCGTCTTCAGGAAATCCCATGCCTGCACTCGGATTCGTCGGTTTCATCGAAAGTTGTTCAAATACAGACTGATAGTCCACCTCATTTTCTTCCAATACGGTCGCCGCCAGATTATCGCCATCTTTTAAGATGGCCAATAATACATGCTCTACATCAGCGGTCTCACTTTTTAAAAGACGTGCTTCAAGCATACACATTTTCAGAATCTTAGTGGCTATAGGCGACAAGGGAATCTCTGCATCGGGCAGTAGAGTATCATCCTCCATTTCTTTCAAGAAACTTTCCAGGCGGTTCTTTACTTGCTTTAAGTCTATATCAAGCTTTATCAATAGCTCAATAGCTTTCCCTCCGCCGTCACGTAACATGCCTAATAGAAGGTGTTCCGGCCCTATATGTTTATTTCTCAAACGATTAGCTTCCTCTTTACTATATAATATAATATCGGAAACTCTTTGTGAAAATTGATTATTCATATTCTTTTTCTCCTCAATTAAAAGGTTATCCACAACAAAGATACGCAATTCCTAATTCAACGTATCCTATTTAACTGTTTTAATAGAATACAAATCTCGTGCCAAAGACAACAAATGATCTATTCTTTTTATACCTTATTACATTTTCGTAAGTGATTAGTTACGCTTTGCTTAGAAAAGATAAACGACCTCCTTTAGAGAAATGTTTTCCAAAGTCAATAAATACTAGCCGCTCTGCTTCAACTAACCAAACACTTTGTTTCAAGTAAGGAAACACTTCGTTTCAAGTAACAAGCCAAATCGTTTCAATAGGTAGAAACAGTTTGTTCTCTATATTGAAACAAAGTGTTATGAATACCTTATATATTAACAGAAACCGTTCAATGGCGACTCTCATATTACTCATAAAGGTACTTCAAACTATCAATAAAATCGCCAGATTTAGCCAAGAAGCCATTTTATTCAAGGTATTCAGCAAACAATCCGATGTATCAACAAAGTTTATGAAAGAAAACTTTTGTATGTCGTAAAAAAGCAGTACTTTAGCGTGGTTTTTCACGAACCCGAAAATGTATAATTAATAATCTTTTTAAATGCTTGAACAAGACAGAATTATAAAGATTAACATCGAGGAGGAAATGAAGTCATCGTACATTGACTACTCTATGTCAGTCATTGTTTCGCGTGCCCTTCCGGATGTTAGAGATGGTTTTAAACCCGTTCACCGAAGAATTCTTTTCGGAATGATGGGATTAGGAAACATGTCAGATAAACCTTATAAAAAATCAGCCAGAATTGTAGGTGAAGTATTAGGTAAGTATCACCCTCATGGCGACTCTTCCGTATATGGTGCCCTGGTCCGCATGGCACAGCCTTGGGCTATGCGCTACATGATGGTGGACGGCCAAGGCAACTTTGGTTCGGTGGACGGTGACAGCGCTGCTGCCATGCGTTACACAGAGTGCCGCTTAAGAAAAATCGGCGAAGACATGATGCAAGATCTTGATAAAGAAACGGTTGATATGCAAAGCAACTTCGACGATTCTTTGCAAGAACCTACCGTCATGCCCAACCGTATTCCTAATCTCTTGGTCAATGGGGCATCAGGTATTGCTGTGGGTATGGCCACCAATATGCCCACTCATAATCTGTCAGAGGTGATTGATGCTTGCATCGCATACATTGATAATAATGAGATAGATATAGAAGAACTCATGACGTATGTCAAAGCTCCTGACTTCCCGACAGGAGGCTTCATCTATGGTATGAGTGGCGTACGTGAGGCTTTTCTCACAGGACGTGGACGTGTCATCATGCGTGCAAGAGCAGAAATAGAAACCGGTTCCACCCATGATAAAATTATCGTAACAGAAATTCCTTACGGAGTTAACAAGGCAGAATTAATCAAAAACATTGCCGACTTAGCCAATGAAAAGAAAATTGAAGGTATAGCCAATGCCAACGATGAGTCTGACCGTGAAGGGATGCGTATTGTTATTGATGTGAAACGGGATGCAAATGCCAGTGTAGTGCTGAATAAGCTCTACAAAATGACATTGCTACAAACCTCTTTCGGTGTAAACAACGTTGCATTAGTACATGGTCGCCCTCGTGTGTTGAACTTGAAGGATCTGATCAAATACTTCATTGAGCACCGACATGATGTAGTCATCCGTCGCACGCAATATGATTTACGCAAAGCCAAAGAACGTGCACACATTTTAGAAGGTTTAATCATTGCATCAGACAATATTGACGAAGTAATCAAGATTATCCGTGCCGCAAAAACACCTAATGATGCCATAGCGGGGTTGATGGAACGCTTCCAATTAACTGAAATACAGTCTCGTGCCATTGTTGAGATGCGTTTGAGACAACTCACCGGACTGATGCAAGATCAGCTTCATGCTGAATATGAAGAGATTCAAAAACAAATTGCCTACTTAGAAGAAATTCTCGTTAACGATGAGCTTTGTCGCAAGGTCATTACAGATGAATTAATTGAAATAAAAGAAAAATACGGTGATGAACGTCGTTCTGAAATCGTTTATTCATCTGAAGAGTTCAACCCTGAAGATTTTTACGCCGATGATGAAATGATTATTACCATTTCACACATGGGATACATTAAACGTACGCTACTCAGCGAATTCCGTGCACAGAACCGTGGTGGAGTAGGGTCTAAGGGTACCGACACTCGCGATGAAGATTTCATTGAACATATATACCCTGCAACGATGCACAATACCATGATGTTCTTTACACAAAAGGGTAAGTGCTATTGGTTGAAAGTATATGAGATACCTGAAGGAACGAAGAATTCCAAAGGACGTGCCATTCAGAACTTGTTAAATATTGACTCGGATGATGCTGTAAATGCTTATCTGCGCGTGAAGAGTTTGAACGACCAAGATTATATCAACAGTCATTATGTATTATTCTGTACCAAGAATGGTGTTATTAAAAAGACCTTGCTTGAACAATATTCACGTCCTCGTCAAAATGGTGTAAATGCTATTACCATCCGTGAAGATGACCGTGTGATCGAAGTTCGTATGACTAATGGAGATAATGAAATCATTATAGCCAACCGTAACGGACGAGCCATTCGCTTCCATGAAAGTGCGGTTCGTGTCATGGGACGTACAGCTACCGGTGTACGCGGTATGACCTTAGACCAAGATGGACAAGATGAAATAGTAGGCATGGTTTGTATCAAAAATTCAGATATCGAGACTGTTATGGTTGTATCTGAACAAGGGTATGGAAAACGTTCTGACATTGAAGATTATCGCAAAACCAATCGTGGCGGTAAGGGTGTCAAGACAATGAATATTACCGACAAAACAGGTAAGTTGGTGACTATTAAATCAGTAACTGATGAAAATGATTTAATGATTATCAATAAATCAGGTATTACTATTCGTTTGAAAGTAGCAGATGTTCGCATCATGGGCCGTGCTACGCAAGGTGTGCGTCTCATCAATCTAGAGAAACGTAACGATGAGATAGGTTCTGTATGCAAAGTTTCTTCTGAAAATGAGGATGAAATCATAGAAGAAGGCGATGTCAACCTCGCAGAAGGATCTCAGAACGAGATAAGTAACGAAAATGAAGAATAGACATAATATTAATTTAAATTTTCTACAATCATGAAAAGAGTACTATTTTCAATGGTTTTACTACTTGCTGCAAGTTTTATTTTCGCCCAAGAAAAAAATGTAAAAGAGGCTAAAAGTATTGCCGGTGGAGTAAATCCAGACTTTGCCAAAGCAGAGCAACTGATCAATCAAGCTTTGACCAACCCTGAGACAAAAGACAATGCTGAGACTTGGGATGTAGCAGGCTTTATCCAGAAAAGAAGAAGTGAGAAAGAAATGGAAAAAGCCTATTTGAGAAAACCTTATGATACTCTTCAGGTATATAATAGCGCATTGGACATGTGTAAATTCTATTTAAAATGTGATGCGCTGGCAGAAATACCTAATGAAAAAGGTAAGGTTAAAAACAAATTTAGAAAGGCTAATTCTTCTGCGATTTTTGCCGAACGTGGTAATTTGATTAATGGTGGTATCCAATTCTTTAATCAAGATAAGAACAAGGAAGCCCTTGAGTTCTTTGCTGCTTATGTAGATGTTGCCGCCAACCCCATGTTTGAGAAGGAGAATCTGTTGAAAACTGATACAGTTCTACCTCAAATTGCCTATTATGCAAGCTTGGCTGCTGCAAAAATGGAAGATTATGCAAGTGTATTGAAGTATGCTCCGTATGCACAAGATGACAAAGAAGTAGGAAAATATGCAATGGAATTTGTATCTACAGCATTGAAAGCTGAAGGTGATACAGTTAAGTGGATTGCTTCTTTGCAAGAAGGTATCCAGAAACATCCTGAACATCCATTCTTCTTTGGACACTTGATTGATTATTATAGCAATAATAACAAGTATGATGAAGCCATGCTGTTTGCAGACGATATGTTAGCAAAGGATCCTCATAACACGTTCTATTTGTATGTAAAGGGATATCTTTATCATAACATGAAAAACTATGATAAAGCTATTGAATTCTACCAAAAGACTATTGAAGTAGATCCTAAATATGCTGAAGCATACTCAAATTTAGGCTTAATCTATTGCTTACAAGCACAAGATTTTTCTGAACAAGCTACTACCGATGTGAATGATCCTAAGTATAAAACAGAGCAGAACACATTAAGAAGCTTTTATGAAAAAGCAAAACCAAACTATGAAAAGGCTAGAGAATTGAAACCCGATCAACAAGATTTGTGGCTAAACGGTCTATACAGAGTTTATTATAATCTGCAAATGGGTCCTGAATTTGACGAAATTGAAAAGTTGATGCAATAAGAGAATTCTTAAAGCAAAGTTTCAATAATGAAAAGAGCCTAATAAACGAAATAGTTCATTAGGCTCTTTTTTTAGTTTCTCTGTGGGGCTATACTAGAAACTTATTGCTCAGTAGGGGTTCTTTATGCTTTGAAATGTTTAACTGCCATTCCTTATTAAACATAATCATGATATTAATCCAATAAAGTCAGATATTGTTATTAGGTTGGTCTTCCATAAATAACCAACAATGGTGTATCTGAATGGAAAATCATTTTTCTGGCAATCCCAGGATTAAACAGCCTTGAAAAGATATTCCTTTTATAAGAAGTCAACGAAATGACATCTATTTCATTGGTCTTAATATATTTATCCAAGGTATTTAGAAAATCATCATTTTTCACAACGTCATAACGAATATCCAACAGCGGATATTGTTTTTGGAAATACTCTTTAATACCGCCTAATTTGATTTCGTCCCAAGTGTCCTTTACACCTGAAAGATGGATCAGAGATACAGAAAATTTAAACGGCTTTAAGCTGCTAATTAAAGAATCAAAAGCTATCAAATCACGTTGATCAAAATTTGTAATAAATGCAATTCGCTTAACTTCAGAGAATTGCTTAAATGGAGTGTTTTCAGGAATAGCCAAAACTGGAACACGACTGCGCTCAATTACCTCAGCAGTTACACTACCAATTAGATCAATGTCTTTCTGATTTTTACCTCGCGTACCCATTATAATAATACGAGGACGGATTTCTTTAGTATAACGTAAAACCTCCTCTTCAGGAATACCTTCACGCAGAACACATGTATATTTCACCTTAGGAAATTCTCCTATGGCTACTTTTTCTTTTACTTTATCTGACAAGGTATTCAGATCAGCATGTACCTTCTGTAATATGTTTTTTACATTTTCTTCATCACTTAGCTGATAATTGAATACATCACCATATGGTAAAGAAGTTGCATAAATAGGTGTAAAATAAACATGCAATAATATAACTTCTGCACCAATATTCTGAGCAAAATTAAATCCAAACTCACATGCTTTCAATGAGTAATTAGAAAAGTCGACAGGAATCAATACCTTATTACTTGTGGTCTCAATTTTAGGGGACTTCTCTCCTACTACTTCTTCTGACAACCATGCCGAACTTTCAGTAATCTTCAATGCATGAGGTAAATCGCTTTCTTTAATACGCACACGTACGCCTGAAGACACAACTGGCTGTATCTGATTCACATTATGAATGTAGGTTTCAACACCTTCATTCTCAAGCACATTCTTCAATATCTGAGCTTTTGCATACGTCAAAATTGCTAAAGTCACTAATTTATCTTCCATAAGCTACCGATTTTAAAATTGAAACAAATAAGAAATCCCAATTGTTTATTAGCAATTGGGATCCATTTTACTCTTTTTTCTTAAGCACGAATGGCTTCTGCAGTTCTACCTGCAACTTCATCTAAAATTTTTAAAGCTCGTTCTAAAACTGTAGTATCATCAATCATAACTAAACCTCCATCTGGACCTGGTTCTAAATGAATGCCTACACTTTTGCCTTCTTTAAAATTATGGCCACCGAAGAAATTTCTTACTGTATCAACATTCAGACCAAGTTCATCGGCGATTCTATGCATACTACCACTAGGCAATGAGTCTTTAATTTTACGAAGTTCATTAAATGTAATTGTTCTCATATCTATAAACTTAATGGTTAATACTCTATCTCATTTTATTATCACGCTATAAACTTAAATAAAAAAAAAGATAAAACAAATTATTTCATTAACTTTTTTCAAAAGGATTAAGTCTATGTCAAAATATGATCATCTTTTTATAATTTTACTCAGGAAACTACATTTCATGCCGACTTATATCTTCCGCACATGTTATTTGTAGAGTATTATTCAAGCTAAAATATACCACCAAAAAGGGCTTCTATAAATGAAGATTATTTAAATCTATCATTTATAGAAGCCCTCATATTTTTCACTGTGCTGTTAAATTGCTTCTATAGTAGATGATGGCAACCATCCTACTTTACCATCTTCCAATCGAATTTCTTTCCATTCGCGCATGGAATCATCCTTAATTTCAACTTTATGACCTTCATGCAAAATAAACAGGCTCGTACCACTTTCACTAGGCGTACTACGTACAGTAACACTTGGAGAGAGCACAATAGCTGCACTACGATTTCGCAACTGGCTCATTTGTTGAGATGCAAATATATTACTCAATACCACAAATACTAAGAAAACAATCCCTGCAATAAATCCTGCTTTCTTCCATAGTACCTGCTTAGAAAAAAAGAAAAGGCTGAGAGATACAAGCAAAAGAATAAAAAACACGATACCTAATTTAGCCCATGCATCTATACTTAAACTGTTTATTAATGATTTTGTCCACGCTACGAAAAAGATTTCAGGCGTTGGAACTACTTTATCAATCGTTTTCGAACGAGCTATTTCTAAATTAGCACGAATATCAGCATTGCCTGGCTTTAATAATAAAGCACGTTCATAATTCAAAATAGCTTTCGCTATTTCATCCGCTTTATAATAGCTATTTCCTAAATTATAGTAAACTTCAGCAGCTTCGCCTTTCTTCAGTAAATTTTCATAAATTTGAATGGCAGAGGCATAATCATTTCTCATATAAGCGCTGTCGCCTTCGGCTTTAGTTACATTGCTTTGTTGTTTTGCAGCAGAAAACTCCGCATCTAGACCTGCGGATATGGAGTCCACCTGTAATGTATCGGCAGAATCCTGAGCAAAACTATTTATCATCATTACCAAACAAAGGGTAAACAAGAGTGTTTTTTTCATCATGATACTCTCCAATTATTTTTTTATTGAATTTTCCATCTTGCTGATAACCTCCAAAGAAGCTGAATATACCTTATCCATAGCTTGGTTATCATCGCCTGGAGCGAAACGGGCAAACTCACAATTATTCAATGCATCAAGAAATTCTTTTATCAGTGCATCATTCACACCATACTTCAGAAGTGTCTCTTCAATATTATCCTTTGATAACCGAGAGACCGGAATATTTAATTTATCACTGATATACCCCCATAGCGCCTTCAAAACCTCATCATAGAATGCATCTTTCTTATTATCAGCCAGTAATTTACCAGCTTGTCTCATACGTTTTACAGCCACTTTATTCGCTTTTTTAGTCCTCATCTTCGCAACATTAGCATTGGCTGCTATCTGTTTGCGGTAAATGATGAAACAGGCCATGAATATAATACCCGGTATCAAATAGAGCAACTTATAAGCTAACGACCCAAAGAAGAACTCATCTTTTGGAGATAGAGTTACTTCATTTTGCTTAATATAACGAATATCTTCATTTAAAATCTTCAGATCTTCCTTATTCGTAAAGTTAGCAATCGTTTGAGCGGCATTTCCTGCTCCTTTTTCTACTTGCAATTTATATTCTTCTGTTGTCAGCGTTTTGTATGAATTACTATTAATATCAAAATAGCTAAACTTCACAGCAGGAATTTTATAGGTTCCGGCATTGCGTGGAATTGCAAGATATTCAATAACCTTACTCCCTGAAAGCCCTGTATTAACCAAACGGAATTTATTATCCACTTTCGGGTCATAAACTTCAAAATCTTCCGGAAATTTAATTTCTGGATTGGATACAAGCTTTAAGTTACCTGTACCAGAAATAATAAGTTTTACCGTAACAGCATCATTCGTCTTCACATTCGCACTATTAATGGAAGAAGTAATATTGAAATCTCCCACTCCACCAGAAAATCCAACCGGTTTACCGGTAGGCAAAGACTGCACATCAATAGTTAGTTGAGGAGTCAACAATGTCTTTTTGATTTCCACATAGTTATTGCCTCCATTAAAGAAGGCTTCAAACGGATCAGCTACTTGCGTAGCTTTTGCGATGACTGCATCAAAACGTGCCGCATCAATCGTCAACTTACCAGATTGTTGCGGAAAGAGCACAAATTGGCGGTAAATAGTTGTCTGATAATTTCTACCTTTATAATGCTCCATTCCCCACCTTCTATCGTTCGGAAGTTCGACTTCTTGTGAATGAAATCCCTTAAAATCAGGGAGTTTTACATTTTCAAACGTACGCAAATCAACCAATGTATATATCTTATATGTGAGCAAAAAAGCTTGCTGCTCATATACAGTTGTTTTACTTGCCGTGGCAGTAATAAATAAATCATTGCTAGAGACTGTTGTCCCTGATGAAGCACGACTCGTAGTACCACTCTGTTTGCCACTATTGCCGGAGGATGTCGCACTATTTGCTTCATCAGCAGGTAATACTTTTATTTTCACCGAATTAGAAACAATTTGGTTACCATCTGCAGAAATAGTAGCACCTGGAATGGTAAAATTACCTTCCGTATTAGCCAACAAAATATAAGTAAATGTAATGCTGCTGGTAGAAGTAGTCTGCCCATTAACCATTTGTACACTACTTTGCTGTGATCGGCTTGGTCCCATCAATACATCAAATCCTTTGATGGACGGTGCTCGGAAATCTCTTACTTTTTGCGTAGTCACTATATAGGACAATCTAAACTGATCGCCCACTGCTACCGCATCAGGGGCAGATGCCGTAAAGGACACCTTATCATCAGCCAAAGTATGCATGCTGGCTAGTATCAGCATTATCGATAAGAAAACAATTTTTCTCATATATTATTTCTATTATTTTATTACCAATCTTTTTCCAGACGTCCACCTTGAAGCACTTGTTGCTTCTTCACTTTATCTTGCACATCCTTCTCATCTTGCATAACAGAATTCAGCAGCTGTTCAGCATTTTCTTTCGACATCTCATTTTCTTTCTTCTCGGGTTGAGATTTTTGTTGTTGATCCTGATTCTCCTGCTGGTCTTGTTTCTTCTGATCTTCTTTTTCTTGTTCTTTTTGTTGATCCTGCTTATCTTGATCTTGATTCTGATCCTGATTTTGATTCTCTTGATCTTTCAACATTTTCTGAGCTAATGCAAGGTTATAACGAGTTTCATCATCCTTTGGATTATTGCGTAGTGATTGTTTATAAGCTTCTACAGCCTTTGCATAATCTTTTTGCGAATGAAAAATAATTCCCATATTATGATAGATCTGTGCTAAGTTAGGCTTTTCTTTTTCTACTTTTGCAGCTCCAACATACTGTTCCATAGCCTCTTGAAATTTATTTTGCTGCATCAAAGTATTTCCTAAATTAAACATAGATATCGTTGATTTAGGATTAGCTTCCAAAGCCTTTCGATAATTTACTTCTGCGTTTACATATACACTATC
Organism: uncultured Bacteroides sp.; assembly: GCA_945607605.1. Lineage (GTDB taxonomy): Bacteria > Bacteroidota > Bacteroidia > Bacteroidales > Bacteroidaceae > Bacteroides. The sequence goes on along the minus strand of CALYZE010000017.1, from coordinate 24,763 downwards.
TTTGAAAAAACGGTTTCCCTTACGGATGAAATCTCGTTCTGCCTTTTGTGCAGACATTGAAACTGCGATAAGCAGCAACAAAACCATTCCAACATATTTCTTCTGTAACATAAGCATCATTTCTTATTTGAAAACAAATGAATGTTGCGAAACAGAGGGTTTCTACGTTCCAACACTAACAATTCAGCTAACAACAACAGCAAGATGATCCATGCCACTGCCTGAAATTGTTCATTGAATTCTGTATAAACCTGTGTTTCTACATCCGCTTTCGCCATCTTATTGATTTCCTGACTAATTGCTTTTTGTGCACTATTCGTGTTATCCACACGTACATAAATACCATTTCCTGCTTTGGCTATCTCTTGGCACATCTCTTCATTCAAACTAGTCACAACAACATTACCCTCACGATCTCGACGATAATCATTGGTTCCTTCTATAGGAATAGGCGATCCGTTAGGTGTACCCACTCCTAAGACATTGACTTGAATGCCTTTCTCTGTTGCAGCATTGGCTGCTTCAACGGCACTGCCTTCATGATTTTCCCCATCAGTAATAACTATGATGGCTCGTCCTACACCCTCTTGCGGGGTAAAGCTACGAGTAGCCAAATTAACCGCTGCACCAATAGCCGTACCTTGCTTAGATATTAACGAGGGATCAATAGACTCCAAGAACATCTTGGCGGAAATATAATCGCTTGTTATGGGGAGCTGTGTAAATGCATCCCCCGCAAAAACGATCATCCCCACTTTATCATTCTGCATCTTATCTACCAACTGCGCAACCAATCGTTTAGCCTTTTCCAAGCGACTAGGCTGTATGTCTTGTGCTAACATTGAATTAGATATATCCAACGCAATCATAACTTCCACTCCTTGTCGTTTCACCGTTTCAAGTTTGGATCCAAATTGCGGACGTGCCAATAGTAGAGAAAAAAGTCCTATGGCAACGAATACTAACCAAAACTTCACATCCGGGCGATACTTTGACACATCCGGCATTAATTGTGCCATCAGTTCCGGATCACCAAACTTACTGATAGATTTCCGCCTCTGATAATTAGAGTACAAGTAGAAAGCTGCCAAGAGTGGCAACAGTAACAACAAGTACAAATATGTAGGTTCTTCAAATCGAAACATCTTCTATTTACAATTTTACGATTTACAATTTATAATCTGGTCTTATATGATGGACTCATCACACAACCTATTAATGATTCCCTTGTTATGGTATTTTCTTTAATATTGAATTACGCAACAGAACTTCCAGCAATACGCAGAGGAATGCAGCTAATGCAAACCAACGATATTCTTCTTGACGTTTACTGTATTCCTTCACATTCAATTTTGTCTTTTCCAGTTTATCTATTTCTTCATACACCTCTTTCAACTTGGAATTACTAGTGGCACGAAAGTAGTTACCCTCCGTTGTGCCCGCGATTTGAGTCAAGGTTTTTTCATCAATTTCGACTGGCACATTGACATACTGTATTGTTCCACCTACCGGATAAGGATAGGGAGCCATTCCATTGGTTCCCACACCAATAGTATATACACGAATACCAAAGCTTTTGGCTATTTCAGCAGCTGTTAAAGGAGAAATGTCGCCTTTATTATTAACACCATCTGTCAAAAGAATGATGACTTTAGATTTAGCCTTACTATCTTTTAAACGAGTCACTGCATTAGCAACTCCCATACCAATCGCTGTTCCATCCTCAATCAGACCACATTTCATATCTTTCAACAAATTCAATAAAACGACATGATCTACTGTAAGTGGACATTGTGTAAAGCTTTCTCCAGCAAACAAAGCTATGCCTATATTATCATTCGGACGTCCATTGATAAACTCTGCAGCTACATCTTTAGCTGCTTCTAGACGATTAGGTTTTAAATCTTCAGCAAGCATGCTCGTAGAAACGTCCATAACGAGCATGATATCTATACCTTCAATCTCACTATTTTGCCAGCTATTGGTAGTCTGAGGTCGTGCTAAAACAAGAATGATCAAAATTAAAGTCATCATTCTTAAAGCAAACGGGAGGTGCAGCAAGTAGTTTTTATAACTTTTCGGAGTATGAGCATACACACGAGCATCCGAAATTTGAAGCGTAGCTTCACTATTCTTCCGCTTCATGATATACCATACAATATAAGGTATAAGCAACAGCAACAAAAATAAATATTCAATATTGGCAAAAACCATGATATTTACAATTTTACGATTAACAATTTACGATTAAAGTCATTTTCACATCATTATGCAAAGTAATTGTATAACTCCAATCCTACATATATCAACGAGCCGATAAGAGCTGCAGCCAGCAACACAATACCTGCACCAAGCAATATCTTGGTACGCAAAGAACGTTTCTCAATAATAGTAATTTCAGTAGGTTGAGGTTTTGCATTCTCATCCTCCTTCTCTTTCGTCTCGTTGATAAAATCAATGGCATTAATCAAATTAGCATCATTTTCATTCATCAGCGGATTGTGTTTGGCAAATTTTACTAAATCAGCGGTTTGAAATAATTCACGTAAGTCTGAAATAGCTTCTTTATCATTCATTTCCAATAAGTTGTCTATGATTTCAGAAGAAGTCATCTCTAAGGCATTAAAACCAAAACGCTCTTTAATATAGGTACGAAGAGCATCAGTTAAATCTGTGTAATACCCCTTCGGCTCTCCTTTTTGCCAAATCTTCTCACTCTTTATACGATCAATTTCCTGCATGGCCAATTGATGCGGTGGTAATTTCGGCTCTACTTTCACCTTGCGTATAATTGGTTCATTATCGCGGATGCGCTTGACAAGGTAGATAAGCAGCAGAAGAAAAGGAACAAACAACAATACACAAGCAATAGCAATATACCAATCTTCCCAAGCAAATGGAGCTTGCATCACTGTTTTAGGACCGAAAAACAAATCAGGTTGCAAGGTGTCTACCGGAATAGAATATACTTTAAGAGCTAATGCTTTGGAATAATAAGGTTTATTATCCACCATCACTTCCATCGGCGGCAAATAATAGAGCGCTGAGTCAAAAGAGGTAATCGTATATTCCTGAGTAATCAGCGAACGTCTACCATCATTCAATAACTGTGTATCTGGTTTTGCTACATCAAGAACTTCTACTCCACGCACTAACGTATCAGTATAAACAGGGAATATCGCACGCTTGTCTGCATCCAATGCTACCTGAAGCTTTATCTTCGCCTGCTCTCCAATAAGGATTTGCAAGGAATCAATAGTGGCATCTACCGTTACCGACTGGGCTACCCCCCTACCGGTCAATGCTACTAACAGCGATATCAGAAATAAATATCTTTTCATTTTCCGCTTAATTTCGTTTTGCAAACAAACTCATCAATGCTTTGACATAATCCTGATCGGTACGTACCGAAACATTATCAACATTGCTTTTCGTAAATGTCTCATTCAGTTCCACCTGCTTATTCGCCCACCAATCGTGATGAGCACGACGTACAGCACGTGAAGAGGTATCGATCCACTGTTCATGTCCAGTTTCAGCATCCTTTATTTTCATCATGCCAACTGCCGGCAGTTCTTCCACACGACGATCATAAACTTGGATGGCAACCAAATCATGCTTACGATTAGCAATAGTCATAGCATTTTTAAAACTCTCCTGATCAATGAAGTCTGACAACATAAAGGCTGTGCAACGACGTTTCATTACGTTTGTCAGATACTCTAATCCGAGACGAATATTTGTTCTGCGGCTTTCCGCATGAAAATCAATCAATTCACGGATAATATAAAGTATATGCTTGCGTCCTTTTTTGGGAGGAATGAATTTCTCAATCTGATCCGAAAAGAAGATGACACCTATTTTATCATTGTTCTGAATGGCAGAGAAAGCTAAAGTTGCAGCTACCTCGGTTACCATATCTTTCTTCATTTGTTTTATTGTACCAAACTCCAAACTGCCGGAAACATCTACCAGCAACATTACAGTCAATTCACGTTCTTCTTCAAAAACCTTAATATAAGGCTTATTGAAGCGTGCAGTTACATTCCAATCTATGTCGCGTATATCGTCACCAAACTGATATTCACGCACTTCAGAAAATGCCATACCTCTACCTTTAAAGGCAGAATGATACTGTCCTGCAAAGATATTATTAGACAATCCGCGTGTTTTTATTTCAATCTGACGGACTTTTTTTAATAAATCAGTTGTTTCCATTAAATATATGAATAAACCCGTTAAAATTTAAACTCGTGCCCTTATAAATAGCACTTGGCACATGAGTTAAAGCTAAAACTGCGTTTTAAGGCACTTCAACCTTATTCAATATTTTGCTAACGATTTCATCAGAAGTCATGTTACTAGCTTCAGCCTCATAAGTCAAACCTATACGATGACGCAACACATCATGTGCTACAGCACGTACATCCTCAGGAATGACATAACCACGGCGTTTGATAAATGCATAGCTACGGGCAGCCAATGCTAAATTAATAGAAGCACGGGGTGAACCGCCAAAGCCTATCATATCTTTTAGTTCCTTCAAATCATATTTTTCCGGATAACGTGTGGCAAACACAATATCAACAATGTATTTCTCAATCTTCTCGTCCAGATAAACTTGGCGAACAACTTTACGAGCTTCAATAATCTCATCTGCTTTTAAAATAGGTTTGACATTGAATTTATCGCCGTTGATATTCTGACGGATAATAAGTTTTTCTTCTTCAAGTTTGGGATAATCAATAACCACCTTCAACATAAAACGGTCAACCTGTGCTTCAGGCAATGGATAAGTACCTTCCTGTTCTATTGGATTTTGAGTGGCAAGTACAAGGAAAGGATCAGGTAGTTTGAAAGTCTCTTTACTAATGGTTACTTGGCGTTCCTGCATAGCTTCTAACAAAGCACTCTGCACCTTGGCTGGAGCACGGTTTATCTCATCAGCTAAAACAAAATTGGCAAATACAGGACCTTTTTTAACTTGAAAAGTTTCGTCTTTCTGACTGTAAATCATTGTACCAACAACATCGGCAGGCAATAAGTCAGGTGTAAACTGAATACGGCTATACTGTGCATCAATTAATGAAGCCAGAGTTTTGATAGCCAAGGTTTTTGCCAAGCCAGGCACACCTTCCAATAATACGTGTCCATCGGACAACAAACCAATTAATAACGACTCTACCAGGTGTTTTTGACCTACAATGACCTGGTCCATGCCTGTGGTTAGGTTGGTAACGAAAGCGCTTTGTCTTTCAATCCGCTCGTTCAGTTCGCGGATATCAATTGTTTCAGCCATAAATAAATATTATTTTTAATGTTCAATTTTCTTTTCAATCCGGCTTGGTACCGATATTTTTTTCGCTTCCAAAAGTACGGGAATAAATTAACCATGCCAACTAATTTTTATTAAAAAAACTATGAAAAACCTTTAGATTAAGCTACTTTTAAAGAGTTTAAGTATTTAACAAAAAAAAGAAGCAGCAAAATATTACTGCTTCCTAACCAATTTAGGTATTTTAATAGTAGTTCCAAATGGCACATTATCCGGATTTTTGATAACGTCAGGATTATGTTTCACAATAAACGGCCATAAAGTTTTTGTTCCATAAAAACGAAGAGCTACTTTTATCAAAGTCTCCCCTTCTTTGATAGTATAGACAGCCTCTGTTCCGTCTATTATGTAACCCACAGAATCAGGAGTAAACGGAACAGCAGCTTTTTTTTGTTCTTTTTTCGTTATTGGTTGAGCAGCGACAGGAAGATCTTTGTCCACTCTATCATCTTTTATCGAATCTACCGTATCTTCAGCATCAAGAGTATCCATCAAAACAGTTTCATCAACAGAAGCCTCTATGGTTGGTTCAGTCGTTTCTTCTGCAGTCGGTTTAGAAGTCACAGTTTCTAGCATCTCAGGATAATACATAAATCCAACAGCAGCTCCGCATAAAATAACAATGAATATTACAATACCCATAAAGTATTTCATGGTGGAAGAATCTGATGTTTCTTTCTCAACATTCGCAACATTCTTTTTTATAGGATAGATCTGTTCTGGTTTAATGGCCTCCTCTACCGTATCCACGATAGGTTCTGACACTTCCGGTACTTCCTTCACATCTTCAGTTTTTGTTTGAATATCGGTAGACACCTCCTCTTTTTTATCCACTTCAGAAGAAATGTTTGTTATAGGAAGTTCAGAAGAATCTTTAATTATTTCTTCTTCATCTTCATTCTCGTTTTCGAGACTGGTGTTTTCAAGTATTGTGTTTTCATTCAGAGCAACCGTTTCAAAATGTGAGAAAGGTTTATTGATAATCTCTTTTAAACTAGCTTCTGGAGTAAAAGAGACTTTTGTATGACCTTGGATTTCGAACCTTTCTCCCGTATTAACATTAACGCTCTCCCGACTTTCTACATCAATTAGCTTGAATGTGCCCAAACCTCTAATCTTCACATACCTATCCTTCTCCAGAGACTCTTCAATCAACAAAAAGAACTCTTTTACAAAGTTGTCTGCATTCTTTTTGCTCATACCATGCTTTTCAGTAAGCATATCTATCAAGTCCTGTATGGTTAGTTTTTCATTCATATATGTATATAAGAAGATTAAAAAAGGAATATTATTTAAACTTATCTTTCAACAACGTGCTAGGTTTATAGGTTAGTACTAATTTCGGAGGAACTAACATACGTTGCTTCGTAGTCGGGTTGACTGATATACGTTCTGCCTTTTTCTTTACTTCAAATGTGCCAAAACCTTGTACGGATATCATATTTCCTTCCTCTAGCTGTCGCGTCATATCTGACAGTAAAGAGCTAATTAGTTCAGAGGTATCTTTCAATGTATACCCCAACCTCCGTGACAATTCAGCAGTAAATTCTTTATTATTCAAAATATAAACCTTTAAATGTGAGCTACGGGTGCTATATTAGCAAAACTTCGCCATATATACAAGAAGTTCAGGAAAAATATTTAAACAATACGCCCAAAAAGGTCGAAATCATCGGAATTTATCACTTCTACTTGGTAAAAGTTACCTATATGCAGATCGTCTTCTCCTTGTTCAATCAAAACTTCAGGATCTACTTCAGGAGAATCAAATTCGGTACGTCCCACATAATAATTTCCCTCCAAACGGTCTATAATAACTTTCATGCATTGTCCAACCTTCATACTACTCAGTTTGGCAGATATTCCTTGTTGGATTGACATCAATTCATCTAAACGTGCTTGTTTTACATCCTGAGGAATAGCATCTTCATAAGTTGCCGCTGCATAGGTCCCTTCTTCTTCTGAATATGCAAAAGCTCCCATTCTATCGAAATTTACCTTGCGAACAAACTCCTTTAATTCTTCAAAATCAGCTTCTGTTTCTCCAGGATGTCCTACCATAAGCGTAGTACGCAAATGAATACCCGGCACTTCTTTTCGGAATCTTTCTATCAATTGATACGTCTCCGCTTTCGTAACATGACGGCGCATCTTCTCAAGCATATTATCGCTAATATGCTGCAAGGCTATATCCATATATTTGCAGACATTAGGACGTTCTCTCATTACCCGGAATAGTTCTGTTGGGAAATGTGCCGGATAAGCATAATGCAAACGTATCCATTCCACTCCCGGAATATAAGAAATGCGTTCTATAAGCTCAGGTAGCATTTGCTTTTTATACAAATCCACACCGTAATAAGTTAGCTCTTGAGCTATTATCTGAAATTCTCTAACACCGCTCTCTACCAAATATTTTACCTCATCCAAAATTTCTTCTATCGGACGAGATACATGTTTACCCGTAATAATAGGAATAGCACAATAGGAACATTTACGATCACAACCTTCTGATATTTTCAGGTAAGCATAATGTTTCGGTGTAGTTAAAGTACGTTCAATGTGTAGATCATCATGGTAAGCCTTACCCAAATCCTGCAACAATTCCTTCCAATTGAACTTACCATAAAATTTATCAACTTGCGGTATTTCAATAGCCAATTCTTTCAAGTAACGTTCTGAAAGACACCCCATAACATAAAGCTTCTCTAAACTCCCTTCTTCCTTAGCTCGTGCAAATTCAAGAATTAAATTTATAGACTCTTCCTTAGCGTCACCGATAAAACCGCAGGTATTAATCACTGCAATCTGACCTTTTGGCTGCTCAACATCATGCGTTACATGATAGCCTGCTTCTTCTAATTGTCGTATTAAATGCTCCGAATCCACTAAATTTTTAGAACATCCCAAAGTAATGATATCTATAGTTTTCCGTTTCATGCGTTTCCTCCAAACAGTGAATCAACAAATTCATTCTTACGGAATACCTGTAGATCTTCCATGCCTTCACCTAAACCTATATACTTTACAGGAATCTTAAATTGATCAGATATTCCAATGACAACACCACCTTTCGCTGTACCATCCAGTTTAGTCACAGCCATAGCAGTAACTTCGGTAGCCAAAGTAAACTGGCGCGCTTGCTCAAAAGCATTTTGTCCGGTAGAGCCATCCAATACGAGCAACACTTCATTAGGAGTTTCCGCAACGACTTTCTTCATCACGTTTTTGATTTTCGTCAGTTCGTTCATCAATCCCACTTTGTTATGAAGACGTCCAGCCGTATCAATGATCACTACATCAGCATTATTTGCAACAGCAGAACTCAATGTATCAAATGCTACAGAAGCAGGGTCAGCACCCATTTTTTGTTTAACGACAGGAACCCCTACACGTTCACCCCAAATCATCAGCTGCTCTACGGCTGCAGCACGAAATGTATCAGCGGCACCTAAATAAACAGACTTGCCCGCTTTTTTGAATTGATAAGCTAATTTTCCGATTGTAGTTGTCTTTCCTACACCATTTACGCCGACTACCATAATTACGTAAGGTTTCTTTTGAATCGGTGCCTCGAAATCATCCACATCATTCGAGTTATTTTCTGTCAACAAAGCGGCAATCTCATCACGCAAAATCATATTCAGTTCTTGCGCATTCATATATTTTTCGGCTGAAGCACGTTTTTCTATGCGTTCAATTACTTTCAACGTGGTTTCTACACCTACATCCGAAGTAATCAATACTTCTTCCAGATTATCCAGAACCTCATCATCGACTTTCGATTTTCCAGCTACTGCACGAGCAATTTTACTGAATACACTTTCTTTGGTCTTAGATAATCCTTTATCTAACGTTTCCTTCTTTTCCTTTGAGAAAAAACTAAAAAATCCCATACGCTAATTGTTTGTACAATACATTATTATCACAAAGTTAATGCAAAACAAGCACCTCTCTTTGCTTTTTCGCAAAGATATAACAAAACTGACGAATAATGAAACCTTCGTCCCCTTTTTAAAAAAGAAATCCCCTTGTCGATATTTCGACAAGAGGATCTTTATAGATTGTCAGTGGCCCTATAGACCCTGCATTTATCTTATTTCTTGAAAAAGTCTTGTACTTTCTCGTTTTGTACCATTTGTTCATCAAAGATGTAAGCACCGGTTTTCGGAGACTTCACCATCTTGATAACTTTAGTATAAGAACGACCTTCTTTAGATCCTTCATGCAAACTTGCTACTGTTTTCTTTGCCATGGATTATACTCTATTATTTAATTTCTTTATGTACTGTTACTTTCTTCAGAATCGGATTATATTTCTTCAATTCTAATCTCTCTGTGGTATTTTTTCTATTCTTCGTTGTAATATAACGAGAAGTTCCCGGCATACCGCTGTCCTTGTGTTCTGTGCATTCCAGAATCACTTGTACTCTGTTACCTTTTGCTTTCTTTGCCATAATTAGTATTCTCCTCTACTCTTTAGCCAATAACTTTGATGCTTTTCCAATCACAATAACCTTTAGCTACTGCATCTTTCAAAGCAGCGTCCAGTCCTTTCTTATTAATATTGCGCAATCCATTCGCGCAGATGCTAAGGCTAATCCAGCAATCCTGCTCTACATAGTAGAACTTTTTGTTAAACAAGTTCAAATCAAAGGTTCTTTTTGTTCTTCTCTTTGAGTGTGAAACATTGTTGCCAATCATGGCCTTCTTTCCGGTAATTTGACAAATTTTTGACATTTCTATCTTAATTTTATAGTTTTCTTTTATGTCTATTTCAAACAGAGCGCAAAGTAAGCACTTTTATCATTACCAAACAAGTTTTTTATAAAATAATTCATTGTATGATAGCATTTTTTTCCTCATTTTAGCCTATCTTGAAGCATAAAAAGAGCATTATAAATCGCTTTTTGCACATTTCCCTTTCTACCAAGGTCTCCCTCCTGCTTCATGACTGCAATCTCATTTTTATAAGCAACAGCAATCCAGACTGTGCCTATGGGTTTCTCTGGGGTACCTCCTCCTGGCCCTGCAATCCCTGAAGTAGCGACTGCACAATCTGTTTTCAGCGATTCCATCGCACCTTTCACCATTTCTGTCACAGTTTCGCGACTCACTGCACCATACTTTTCCAAAGTTTCGGCTGACACTTGAAGCAAAGACATTTTCGCTTCGTTAGAGTATGCCACAATTCCTCCGTTAAAATAGTCCGAGCTTCCTGGAACCGAAGTTATCAGTGCTGCAATAGCTCCGCCCGTACAACTTTCTGCGGTAGAAAGGGTCAAATGTTTTGCTTTTAGCAACACTCCAATTTTTTCCTCCAGCTCCATATCTTGACAATAGACTATATTATTATTTTAAAGTAACGCGTGAAAAGGCAGATGCCTCCATAGAACAAAAATCTTTATCCAAATACTTGAAATAGCCCGTGATAGCAATCATAGCGGCATTATCAGTTGTATAGCTAAACTTGGGTATAAATATATTCCATCCGTATTTTTCCGCATGTTCCCGAAAGGCATTGCGCAATCCATTATTAGCAGAAACACCTCCAGCAACCGCCACTTCTTTAATTTTATATTCCTTAGCTGCTTTCCGTAGTTTATCCATCAGAATATCTACTATGGTTGACTCTAATGAAGCTGCCAAATCCACTTTATGATGTTCTATAAAATCGGGATCTTCCTTTATCCAATCTCGCAAAGAGTAAAGGAAGGAAGTCTTCAGTCCACTAAAACTATAATCCAGTCCAGGAATATGCGGTTTGCTAAATGTATAAGCTTTTGGGTTCCCCTGACGTGCCAATTTGTCAATAATAGGACCACCTGGATACCCCAACCCCATTACCTTCGAACATTTATCAATGGCTTCTCCGGCTGCATCATCAATAGTCTGTCCTAAAATCTCCATATCATTATAAGCTTTTACTAAAATAATCTGAGAATTTCCGCCAGATACTAACAAACAAAGAAATGGAAAATCAGGCTGCAAATTCTCTTCACCTTCTTCTTTAATAAAATGAGCTAGAACATGACCTGTCAGATGATTAACATCTATCAAAGGTATACCAAGAGTGCGAGCAAACCCTTTAGCAAATGACACCCCAACCAACAAAGATCCCATCAAACCCGGACCACGCGTAAAAGCCACTGCACTCAATTCTTCTTTGGTAACTCCAGCACGTTTCAGTGCTTCATGTACCACCGGAACTATATTTTGCTGGTGTGCACGAGAAGCTAATTCAGGCACTACACCACCATAGGCTTCATGCACAGCTTGGCTGGCTACTACATTTGAAAGCAGATAACCGTCTTTGATGACAGCTGCAGAGGTATCGTCACAAGAGGATTCTATTCCTAAGATTATTGTACTCATAGTGTTATTTACATTTAAACACTGCAAAAGTAGTGATAAAGTACGATTTCAATGCAAGGTTTCCGCTTAAAATACTTTATTTTATCTCCTTTCATTGTTAATTATAAAACCAATAGCTGCCATAAGAAGCAAAAATATTTCAAATAGAAGATAAAAACGAGGTGATGAAAGAGAGATGCGGAATCTCTTTTATAGTATTTCAATCTGGGATAATAAACTCTTTTACTTTGTCAATCGCTCTTCTACTCCCTAACTCCTTTTCAAATCGTTATATCATTTTACATTATAAAAAGAATGTTCATAACGTATTATTTCCTATTTTTGTTGGCTGAATTTAAACCTCACTGCTTATCAGAAAATTAAAAAGAACAGTACGCTGGATACTCGGTATCGTATTGGGACTATATATCGGTACTATTTTGTTACTGAACATACCTTATGTTCAGGGTAAAATGTCTGTACTGGTTGCAAAAGAACTCTCTTCAGTATTAGGCAGTAACATTACTATCAAACGAATAGATATGGGGCTACTGAACCGCATCATCATTGACGATCTTTTGCTGAATGATCAGTCAGGGAAAGAGATGCTTAAAGTAGCCCGTCTCTCAGCAAAATTTGATATTCTTCCTTTATTTAGTGGAAGAATTTCCATCAGTAATGTACAATTATTCGGATTCAATGCCAATCTCGAAAAGAAAACTCTTCAAGATCAAGCAAACTTTCAATTTGTACTTGATGCATTTGCTTCTAAAGACACTATACAGAAAAAAAACAATCTAGATCTTCGTATCAATTCTTTGTTAATTCGCCGTGGAAAAATATCCTATGATGTCCGTTCTGAAGAAGAAACTCCGGGAAAATTCAATCCTCAGCATATCCGTTTAAAAAATATTATTGCCAATATTTCACTGAAAGCCCTTCAGAACGATTCCATCAACGCTGCTATCAAACGTTTGAGCATTGAAGAAGAGCAATCCGGACTGGACTTGAAGAAGTTAAGCCTTAAAGTTGTTGGCAACAGTCAACAAATGAAGATAGAGAACTTCACCATAGATCTGCCACACACATCGTTGGCTATGGATACTATACACATGAGGTACGATAGCCTAGGAGCTTTCAATAATTTTGCTCAAGATGTACATTTTGCTTTTCGCATGCTTCCGTCTCACATCACCTTGCAAGATTTAACAGCCTTTGTTCCTGCTTTCAGTTCTTTTCAAGAGAAACTACAAGTAGAAGTAGAAGCCAACGGGACCATTAACCAATTGAATTGTCCTCGTCTTCTTGTTTCTGCAGATAATCATTTTCATTTGCAAGGAGATGTATCCTTGCAAGATTTATCAAAACCAGAAAACACTTATATCTTTGGTAATTTATCCAGTTTATATGCCGACCCTGAAGGCGTTGCTTTTATTGCCCGAAACCTGAGCAAAAGCTACAAAGATATTCCTCCTATTTTGCAACATTTAGGAACAGTTTCGTTCCGCGGAGAAATTGCCGGTTATTTCACAGATCTCGTAGCATATGGACAAGTACGCACAGACATCGGCACAATCAAAACCGACTTAAAACTAAGTTCAAACAAAGAAAAAGGGGGTTTTGCTTATTCCGGTGCAGTAACAACAGAAGAATTTCAATTGGGTAAAATGCTGGATAATGATAAATTTGGTAAAGTAACGTTCAATCTGAAGGTAAATGGTAACCATAATGAGAAACAATACCCTACCATCCTGTTAAAAGGCTTGGTTGCTTCTTTCGATTATAGCAATTATCATTACGAAAATATTACCTTAGATGGTGAATACAAACGGGGCGGCTTTACTGGAAAGCTGGCATTAGATGATGAAAACGGATCAGTTCTTCTTAACGGTACTATCAACACTGCAAGTCGGGTGCCTACTTTTAACTTCTTAGCAAGCATTCATAAAATACGTCTTCACGATCTCCACTTATCACCTAAATATGAAGATACTGAAATATCCGTCAAAATAAAAGCGAACTTTACCGGAGGTTCTATTGACGAGATGAATGGTGAAATCAATATAGACAGCCTCCAGTTCAATGCTCCGGATCAACAATACTTTCTTCAAAATTTAAAAATAGCAGCCATTCGTGAAGGCAAAACTCAAAAACGCTTGACCATTCACTCTAATTTCCTACAAGGAAGCATTGAAGGAGATTATTCCTATCGTACTTTGCCTGCCAGTGTGTTGAATATCATGCGACGATATGTTCCAGCTCTGATCCAATCAGACAAAAAAATGAAGGAAACAGAAAACAACTTTGTTTTTGATTTGCATATTTTTGATACAGAACTGCTTTCAACTGTTTTCCAAATTCCCATCAAAGTATATACACACTCTACTCTTAAAGGATATTTTAATGACAAAGCCCGTCGGCTCCGTGTAGAAGGATATTTTCCACGGTTACGCTATGGTGAAAGATTTATCGAATCGGGTATGCTGCTCTGCGAAAACCCCGGAGATAAATTTCATGCACGCCTGCGATTCACCAATAGAAAATCGAGTGGTGCCGTCAATTTAGCCCTAGAAGCACAGGCACAAGATGACCGTATTCAAACCACTCTGAACTGGGGTAACAGCAATGCTGTAACTTATAGTGGAAAGCTCGCAGCCGTCACCCATTTCATTCGTCAGCAAGAAGAAGAAAATGATAAAAAAAGAATCCAATACTCTATCAAAAAGAAGGAGGCTCCCTTAAAGACAATTGTCGACATCCAGCCTACAGATATCATACTGAATGATACTTTGTGGAAAATCCATCCTTCACAAGTAGTACTCGATTCAGGCAAAGTACACATTGACAACTTCTATTTCAGTCATAAAGAACGTCACTTACGCATCAATGGTAGCGTATCTAAACAACCTGAAGACACACTACGTCTCGATCTACAAGATATAAACATTGGATATGTTTTTGACATCGCTGACCTCGGCGTCAATTTCAAAGGAGAAGCTACCGGCCCTGCATTTGCTAGCGGAATATTGGATAAACCTGTTATGAGTACAGACCTGTTTATTCGTAACCTTGGGCTGAATGAGGGGCTACTTGGTGATGCAACGATTCATGGGGAGTGGCATCATGATGTAAAAGGCATTTATCTTGATGCCCAAATTCGTGAGAAAGACATTGCCAAAAGTCATGTTCATGGCTACATATATCCCGTAAAACCGACTAGTGCACTTGACCTTCACATCGAGGCAGACAGTACAAACCTAAAATTCATACATTATTATATGAGTAGCATTACTCCGGAGTTCACCGGACGTGCAAGCGGATATGTACATTTCTACGGTAAATTTAAAGCACTAACTATGGAAGGACGTGTGTTTGGCGATGCATCCATGAAAGTAGATGTTTTAAATACTACATTTTTCGTAAAAGACAGCGTGTATATCGAACCGAATGGATTGACTTTCAAAAATAACCGCATTTTCGATACACAAGGTCATCAAGGGAGAATGAATGGATACCTCCACTATCAGCATTTCAAAGATCTAGAATACCGCTTCAATTTTAACGTCAATGAGATGTTGGTTATGAATACAAAGGAGTCTACCGAATTTCCATTCTATGGTACAGTCTATGGTACCGGAAATGCAACCATAGCGGGTAATGCCTTGGACGGTGTCAATATAGATGTAGCGATGACAACCAATCGCAATACAAACTTTACCTACATAAAAGACAATGTATCTACTGCAATCAGTAACCAGTTTATCAAGTTTGTAGACAAAACACCGCGTCGTGTTTTACGAGACTCCATTCATCTCTCTGATTACGAAATTGCGCAGAAAGAAATAGAAGAAACCGAGGAAAGTGATACGGATATTCGCTTAAACCTCTTGGTGGACGCCACTCCTGATGCTACAATGAAAATTATCATGGACCCTATTGCCGGTGACTATATCAGTGGAAGAGGAACCGGAAACATCCGTACCGAGTTCTTCAACAAGGGAGATGTAAAAATGTTTGGTAACTACCGCATCAATCAGGGGCTTTATAAATTCAGTTTGCAGGAGGTAATCCGCAAGGACTTTGTTATCAAAGACGGAAGTACTATTTCTTTCAATGGAAATCCATTGGATGCTATTCTTGACATACAAGCGAGTTACACAGTCAACTCTGCTTCCTTGAACGACTTATTACCTAGTAGCATGACTGCCGACAACACCCTTATTGGGCAAACGAACGTCAAAGTAAACTGTATGATGAATTTAACCGGACAGTTGACTTCCCCCACCATCAAGATGGGAATTGAACTTCCCAACGAACGAGAAGAAGTTCAGGCTGTGGTCAGAAATTACATTCCTACGGAAGAACAGATGAACATGCAAATTCTCTACCTATTAGGTATCGGTAAGTTCTACGCCTCCGAATATGCGGATGCTACAAATTCCAACATGATGTCCAGTGTACTCTCCTCCACTCTTTCAGGACAATTGAACAATGCGCTTTCAAGCATTATCGACAACAACAATTGGATTATTGGTACTAACCTCAGTACCGGTGAAAGAGGTTGGACAGATGTTGAATTCGAAGGCATCCTCTCCGGACAATTACTGAACAACCGTCTGCTTATCAACGGAAATTTTGGCTATCGTGATAACCCACTAGCAAACACTAACTTTGTAGGAGATTTTGAAGCTGAATGGCTCGTAAACCGCTCCGGTGATATCCGCTTAAAAGCTTATAATGAAACGAACGATCGTTATTATACCCGTACTAACTTAACCACGCAAGGCATTGGCATCATCTTCAAGAAAGACTTCAATAAATGGAGCGAACTACTCTTTTGGAACAGATGGAAACTGAAAAGACTAAAAGCCGAACAAAGTAAAAAAGACACTCTTTCTACTGACAAAAAGATTCCTGTCAAGAGCCCTAAACGATAGGTTAGTCTCTCGGCTTACAGCCCATTGTTTTCATGCAGCTGCCGTTTACCTCCCTAAAATAAAAAAAGTCATCCCATGAAATGAATTGTTTCAAAGGATGACTTTTTTTATCCCGCAAGATCAATAGAATCATCTTACGGAAATCAGATATCTTATTAATAAGAACGCGCAAAGATTACACGACAAGCAGACGGTTTACCGGTAACCATGCACTTACCCGGTTCCTTATCGCCCGGAGCAAAAGAATCAAACGGAATACAACGAATGGTTGCTTTTGTTTCTTCTTTTATCTTTTCTTCCGTTTCAGTAGTACCATCCCAATGAGCCAGGATAAATCCGCCTTCTTCAATCTTTTCTTTGAATTCATCGTAACTATCCACGCAGGTGATTTTACTATTACGGAAATCAAAAGCCTTCTTGTAGATATTAGCTTGAATATTTTCAAGCAAATCTTTTACGTACTCTTCAATACCTTCACAAGAACGAGTCTCTTTTTCCAACGTATCACGACGCATAACTTCCATCGTATTGTTTTCCAAATCACGACCACCCATCACCAGACGCACAGGCACACCCTTCAGCTCATAATCTGCAAATTTGAAACCTGGACGTTTGTTGTCGGCATTGTCATATTTCACAGAAATGCCCATTGATTTTAATTTAGTAACAATGCCTGCCACTTTCTCATCAATCTTGCCCAGCATTTCTGCATTCTTATAGATAGGAACTATCACCACTTGTATCGGAGCCAAATGCGGAGGTAATACCAAACCGTTATCATCAGAATGCGTCATGATAAGAGCACCCATCAAACGAGTAGAAACTCCCCAAGAAGTGGCCCAAACATATTCCAGTTTATTTTCTTTATTCACAAACTGCACATCGAATGCCTTTGCAAAGTTTTGGCCGAGAAAGTGAGAAGTACCGCTCTGTAGTGCTTTTCCATCCTGCATCATCGCTTCAATGGTATAGGTATTGAGTGCACCTGCAAAGCGTTCTTTAGCCGATTTTGTACCTTTAACAACCGGTACTGCCATGTATTTTTCGGCAAACTCACCATACACATTCAGCATCTTTACGGCTTCTTCTTCTGCCTCTTCACGAGTGGCATGAGCAGTATGGCCTTCTTGCCACAAAAACTCAGCAGTACGCAAGAACAAACGGGTACGCATTTCCCAACGGAATACGTTTGCCCATTGATTACACAAAATAGGCAGATCGCGATACGAGTTAATCCAATTCTTATAGGTATTCCAGATAATAGTTTCAGAAGTAGGACGGATAATCAATTCTTCCTCTAATTTTGCAGCAGGATCTACTACCACTCCACCACCATTCGGATCATTTTTCAAACGATAATGAGTTACTACAGCGCACTCTTTAGCAAAGCCTTCAACATGTTCTGCTTCACGGCTAAGAAATGATTTCGGAATAAGTAAGGGGAAATAAGCGTTGACGTGTCCTGTTTCCTTGAACATATCATCCAACTGACGCTGCATCTTCTCCCAAATAGCGTATCCATAAGGCTTGATTACCATACATCCACGCACAGCCGATTGTTCTGCCAAATCGGCTTTTACCACCAACTCGTTATACCATTGAGAATAATTCTCACTACGCTTGGTTAGGTCTTTCAATTCTACTGCCATTCTATTTCGTTTTTTAAAGTTTTCATTCAGTTTATCAAACAATCGGCAAAAGTACAACTTTTTAAGTGAAAAGGACTCAAATGCAGATTATTTTTATACATGCTGGAGCTCCTTTCAGAAAAGGGCATAAAAAAAGCAGTAACTTTATTCAGCAACTGCTTTTAAAATGTGAGCGGCAAGCGAGGTTCGAACTCGTGACCCTCAGCTTGGGAAGCTGATGCTCTACCAACTGAGCTACTGCCGCACGATTGTTATGAAAACGGTTACAAAGGTAATGAAATTCACTCGAAGTAAACACAAAAAGAGCATTTTATTTTCTCTTTTTGTGTATTCATCAAATTTATTAAAATATACTTCGCAATAATATAGAAGTTAGCAACATTCCTTGCCACTGCCGTTGAATTCTTGTACATTTGCCCAACCATATATTCAACTATCATGAAACGAATAATACTCATTACCGGAGGAGCTCGTTCGGGAAAAAGCACACACGCAGAAAAATTGGCGCTCAGCCTCTCTCACAATCCCATTTATCTCGCCACAGCACGTGTTTGGGACGAAGAGTTTCGTCAACGAATCACCCATCATCAAGTACGACGTGGCCCGGAATGGATGAATATAGAAGAAGAAAAAGAACTTAGCAAGCATCACTTGAAGGATCGTGTTGTTTTGATAGATTGCGTTACTTTATGGTGCACTAATTTTTTCTTCGATTTAAAGTCAGATACGAAACAAGCATTGGCTGCTGCCCAAGCAGAGTTTGATCGTTTCACTGCACAAGATGCTACTTTCATTTTTGTGTCCAATGAAATAGGTATGGGCGGCACATCAACCAATGAAATACAACGAAAATTCACGGATATGCAGGGATGGATGAATCAATATATTGCCGCTCATGCCAATGAAGTGATATTGATGGTATGTGGTATCCCCCTTCAAGTTAAATAATAATGTTCTTATATAATTAGGAAATAAAACAATGAAAACATTTCATATCACCCCTCCAGATCAATCAATTCGTGCAACATTGATAGAAAAGATCAATAATCTTACCAAACCTAAAGGTTCATTAGGCATCTTAGAAGATCTTGCTCTCCAAATCGGTCTGATTCAACAAACAGTATCCCCTACTTTACAACATCCTCAAAATATTATTTTTGCGGGAGATCATGGCATTGTAGCAGAAGGTGTCAGTCTTTCTCCCAAAGAAATCACTTGGCAGCAAATCTACAATTTCCTTCACGGAGGTGCAGGTGTCAACTTTCTCTGTCGTCAACACGGCTTTACTTTAAAGATTGTTGATGCAGGTGTAGATTATGACCTCCCCTACGATCTGGGAATTATCAATATGAAAGTACGCAAAGGTACTCGAAACTATTTACATGAAGCAGCTATGACAGAAGCTGAGATGGAATTATGTATGGAGCGAGGAGCCGAAGTGGTACGCCGCTGTCGCGAAGAAGGAAGCAATGTCCTTAGTTTCGGCGAAATGGGTATCGGAAATACCTCTTCCTCGTCCATGTGGATGACTTGTTTTACCGGAATACCTTTGGAACAATGTGTTGGAGCAGGTAGTGGGCTGGATAATGCCGGTGTCCGTCATAAATATGAAGTTCTGAAACAATCTCTTGACTCTTATAAAGGGGATGGATCTCCTCGTGATATCATTCGCTATTTTGGTGGTTTAGAAATGGCCATGGCTGTTGGCGCTATTTTGCAAGCAGCCGAATTGAATATGGTCATTTTAATAGATGGTTTCATCATGACCAACTGCATCCTCGCTGCCAGCAAGCTCTATCCGGAGGTGTTAGATTATGCTATCTTTGGACATTGCGGAGACGAATCCGGGCATAAACTATTACTTGACAGAATAGGAGTTAAACCACTATTAAACTTAGGGTTAAGGTTAGGAGAAGGGACTGGGGCAATCTGTGCATATCCCATTATCGATTCTGCAGTACGCATGATTAACGAGATGGATACTTTCTCTCAGGCCTCCATCACTACCTATTTTTAACTGATGAATATTTTAGCAGCACTTACATTCTTCACTCGTCTGCCTTTCTGGAAAATCAAAGAAATACCGGCAGAATGTTTTAAACACGTAGTACCTTATTGGCCATTGACAGGATGGTTGACAGGAGGTATCATGGCAGGCACCTTATGGCTGACAGGGCAAATAGTACCTCTCTCTCTTGCCTGGATTTTTGCTATTATAGCCAGATTGCTCATTACAGGGTGCCTTCATGAAGACGGTTTAGCCGATTTCTTAGATGGATTTGGTGGAGGTACCACCCGTGAGCGCACACTTGCCATTATGAAAGATTCGCATATTGGAAGCTACGGAGTCATCGGTTTACTATTTTATTTCCTGCTGCTGTTAGAACTTCGTAACCTCCCTCTAAACTTCCTTTGCATTCTTGTTTTCTGCGGTGATTGCTGGTCAAAATTTTGTGCTTCACAAATCATCAATTATCTGCCCTATGCCCGTAAAGAGGAGGAGAGTAAGACCAAAGTAGTATATAATCGAATGAGTCGTATGGAATGGTTTATAACCTTTATATGTGGTGCCTTACCTTTCGTTTTATTCCTACCCGGTCAAATGTGGCCTGCCCTCCTTTTCTCATTGCTGACTTTCCTTTTTTTATGTCGATTCATGAAGCGGCGTCTGCAAGGATATACTGGAGATTGTTGCGGCGCAACCTTCCTACTCTGCGAATTGTCATTTTATATTGGATGTCTGGCACTCACTTATGTTTATGCCATTTACTCTATCGACTTTCTAACAAAATAGGCTTTCATGCCTTTGAATATTCACTAAAAATTAAAGCAATAATGGAAATTATCTTGATCCGCCACACCTCAGTAGATGTTCCTCCGGGAATATGTTATGGACAGACAGATGTCCCTTTGAAACCGACATTCGAACAAGAAGCTGCCATAACAAAAGAAAATCTGAAAGCTTACCTCCCATTCGATTATGTCCATACCAGTCCCCTCACGCGATGTGTACGTCTGGCCACCTATTGTGGTTACCCAGATGCCGAAAGAGACAAGCGTATTATGGAAATCAATTTCGGCGAATGGGAAATGAAACCTTTTGATAGTAACGATGATCCTCGCCTGAAAGAGTGGTACGCTGATTATTTGAACGTAGTCACTACCGGAGGTGAATCATTTGCCATGCAGTACCAACGTGTCAGTCAATTCTTGGATGAATTAAAAAAGAAACCCTATCAGCGGGTAGCCATTTTTGCACATGGAGGCGTGTTGATCTGTGCACAAATCTATGCAGGGCTTATTCAAACAGAAGAAGCTTTCAAAGCATTGACACCCTACGGAGGCATCATTAGGATTGATTTATAAAATCAGTTCTCTATTTTTTATAAATTATAGAGGTAAAGCAAATGAAACGGTAGGCCCTTCTATCGCTTCAGTCTGTACTTTATAGATACCTCTGAAATAATGGACAAAATGAGCATGAATCTCATGACGGATCGAGCTTGTTTTATTCTCAAAGTGAGTTTTACCCAGAGGAGTATTCACCACATCAAATAAAAGCTGGGATTTAGATTTATCCAACTTGACACGGACAATTACCTGATATTGTTCAGTGTCATTCTCCATTGGTGCCAACAAATTCGTAAGCAAGGCTTCAAACCATTTTATATCAATCTCCATCCATTGCTCTTCTATCTCTGTTTGCATAACAGCAACCACCGTTGCATTCTCTCGACTGTTTATTCTTTGCAATACTTGCTGACACAAGTGTATCACATCACAGTTCAGTTTTTGATACTTTATCTTTCCAGACTCCAAACGAGATAGTTCCAAAATGCTATTGATATAACTCAGTAAATTTTCGGCATTCGACTGGATTATTTGTCCGTATTCTTCCTTTGCCTCTGGATCAAGCTCCGGATCAGTCAACAATTCAGCAAAGCCTACTACTACATTCAATGGGGTACGTATATCATGACTGATCTCCGATTTCAATCGTTCCTTTGCCATATTATCTGCTTCCGCTTGAGAAGCCGCTTCTGCCGTCAATTTTTCTGTAATGGCAATCTCTTTAGAAAGGTAGCGTGTATAAAGGTAAAAAAGAAACATCAAAATAATAAGAATTCCCAAGAACATAATTCCTCTGCTATAATTTGTACCTTGAATTTTTTGTTGCTTCAATAAATGTTCGTCAATATGATAAATTTCTTTTACCTGCTGCAATTGATTGGCAGAAAAAGTATTATCCAATGAATCCTGCATACGTATCAAATACATCCGAGTATCAATGCCTCCATCAAGATCCCCCATGTCGTGTTGGATAGTTGCTTTATAATCAATCAATGTGGCAAAAGTAGATACATAATTGTTCAACACAATCGGGGCTACTTCATCTATCAATGCAATACTCTTGTCATACTCATTCGTCCTGCCATAGTATTGAAGTTGTATCAACTGTAAATTCAACCAATAAACAGGATCTAAATGTTCGCCAAGTAGTTCTTTCGCCTTATCAATATGTTTCTTGACAGCAACGAAATTTTGACAATTCATATAATAAAGAATATACTTAAATTCACAATCTACCTCATAGTTAGTCCAGTTCTTTCGGGCTTCAGGTTCCTGTGATATCACATTCTGCAATAATGTATCCATTTCAAGAACATACTTCAAATTCAGACTATCATTGCCAGCAGTGCCATATAGATGTGTGATACGTGATAAAATATCTATTTTCAAACTCACTTTGGCGTTAGGAGTAAAAGCGTTATATCCCTTTAGAAGGACACTCAAAGCTTCATCAGGACGGCTGGATACAGTATAAACACATCCCAAACTATTGTATGATGCCAACTCGCCATTACTGCTCCGGTGTTGTAAGGACTCTCCCAATGTTTCTTTCGAAATCAAAACAGCCTTTGCAATCTTTCTTTTTGAAGCGAGCGCACGGGCAATAGCTGCTTTCTGTTCTAGATAGTAATCATACGTACCTACTTTCGGGGCATAGCTTTTCAAAATATCAACCCAATAAGTCAAACTGTCGGGATCATGTTTCTTATCATAATAGCTTGCCAGATAGTAAGCACCCTGATTTTCGTAGAAAGCATTTCTTTGTTGGCACGCCTCCTCATACAAACGTGTTGCGAAAAATACATTATAAGGCGCATGCTGATGCTTATAAGCCATATCTCGGAGATAACTCAACCTAACAAGTGTAGGAGGCATAGAACAAGCGACCTCTAGAACACTATCCTCATACAACCAGAGATCGGTGTCTGCAGCCATTAGCGGATAAAAAAATCCGCAAATCCAACTAGATATGATCCATAGAGTTCGTTTCATGAGACAATATCTTTAGGAGTTCCAGCATAATGCTTCAAAGGGTGCGAAAAGCAAAACCGGGCACCTTGTCTATACTCACTATCTACCCATATTTTACCATTCATGTATTTCAGAATCAAGCGACAGATAGAAAGCCCCAAACCAGTGCCTTGTGCAAAATCATCTAACTTTTCAAACCGTTCGAATATCAATTGTTGTTTTTCAAACGGGATGCCACAACCGGTATCTGTTACTGTGAATAGAGCTGTATTCTCATCTATCAAGCCCAAACTCAATAAGATCGTTCCATCTTCCGTAAACTTAGTCGCATTCACCAACAAGTTAATCAATACCTGACGAAGACGTGCGTCATCCGTTTCCACCATCAGTTTTTTAAAGTCTGTTTCGAAACGTATCTTCACCTGTAGTTTGCGTGAAGCCACCACTGTTTCGATTGTTTCATGGCAAAGCTTCACAACATCATACGTTTTGATATGAAAAGTGGTATTATCATTCTCAAAATCGGAGAAATCAAGAATGTCATTTATTAACTTCAATAATTGAGCTGAATTCACTTTGATAATGTCGCAGAATTCTTTGCGAGATTCATCATCAAAATTTTCACCATCAGAGGCCAATAAAACTGAAAAGCCAACAATAGCATTCAATGGCGTACGTACCTCATGGCTCATGTTCGAAAGAAATACATTCTTCCGTAGGATAGCCTGCTCCGCTTGCCTTTTCATAGCTTCCTTACGTTGCTGTGAATTTCTCAGACGAAATATCTTTTTCCAGCTAAGTATAATGAATAAGATGAGAAACAAGGCACACACAATGACTCCAACCATATATATCTGTTTGGATATAAGGCTATCACGTTCATTCTGATAGGCCAAATGGTCTGCTTGAAAGCGGGAAGAAAGTAAATCAATCTCTTTCGGATAGTTTTTTTCAAACGAAGAGTTAATATACTCGAGCACTTCTCCATATTGCACATAAGCCTTTTCTTTATCACCCATCTTCAGTAATAAGTTTGCTTTTTCTTGCAAAGTTTTCTTATACAGGTTATGATTGTTCCGGGCATATTCCGTTTTCAAGAATTCATCATATTCAGCCAAGGCTCTTTCATTTTCACCGGAGGCCTTCAAATATCTGGCATGTATAAT
>CALYZE010000016.1 GCA_945607605.1 uncultured Bacteroides sp. | reverse complement strand
AGGCGTGAATGCTTTGGATGATTCCAGTAGAGCGATGGCATCTAGCATTTCTACAAACGAATAAGTGTCTATGAGTCCGTAGCAACGGCCTTTGTTGTTATTATGTCCCGGCATTATTTGCGCATACTCCAAGTTGGGATTCATGCGGGTGTCTTTATTCAGAAACCATACGCGAATGAGTTCTGTAGCCTTTTGTGCGTAGGATTCTTCTCCACTGAAGTACCAGGCAAGTGCCAAGGTAGTGATGTGGTTGGCAGTGGCTCCAAGACGGTTGCGGTCCAGCTTATTTATTTCCGGGTTTGTCTGGCCGTCACGTGTGATATAGGGGAGTCCACCCGACTTGGTCGGGTCGGGCCATGTATAGCGTGCCTGACTCATGTAATCGTGTTTGTCACCGCTGGCAGGCACTTTGTCTTTCATCATAACGGAAAGCGGTTGTGCATTCAGTAACTGATCTGCTTCCTCTTTCAGTGTTTGATAGGAAGTCGCGTAAAACGGTTCATCAATAGACTGTTTTACCTTTTGAAGATGTGTTGGGTCCCAAATGGATTGTGCATGCATGCAAGGTGCCAGAAGCAATAAAGCAAGCGTCCATTGTGTTACTTTTAATTTCATGATTTCGTTTTTTATGTGAGTTAGTAAATAGTACGAAGTTTGATGCCGTTCAGGAAAGAATGACCACTGACAGCCTGGAAACGTATTTCGAGATGATCTGTTTCGTTGTTGATTATGTATTTCTTTCGCAAGGCATGAAAATAATTGCTTTCCTTGCAGGGAGAGAACTTTTCTTCCACCATGTTTCCATTGATAGAGATGTTAAATGAGTTCTCGCGGCTTTCCTGCTTACCGTCTTGTTCCAGTAAATAGGCTGCCGAGGAGTTCTGACTGAAAATATCGGTAAAGAGAAGCTCTACTTCGTAGACACCTTTAGGAAGATCGAAGCGATAGCCTTCGAGGTCGTTTCGGAGCGCTTGAAACAGAGGCCCGTCGGCCGTATGATGGATTTCGGTCTTGGTTTCTTGCTCTTTGCCACCGATGTATCCCCAACTGCCCGCTGTATAAGGCTGATCAGGAAGCCAAGTCAGTTGACTTTCATCGGAAGTAAAGAAGCATTGACTTCCTACGTTTATGGCTAGTTCCAAATGCTTTAGGTTGGTTGCATGGAGTTGGGCAGGAATCGGCTGGAAGGTTACTTTCAAAGCGTCTTGTATCTTTGTTCCTTGGTAATCTCCTTGTACCCGAAGAAAAGGCTCTTTGCTGCTGAATGGAACCTCAAAGGTAGCGGCGTAATTCACCGTTTTTTGCTTGCCTACTGATTTACCATCTATGAAGAGTTCTACTTCGGGAAGGTTAGAATATACTTTTACCGGCAAGCAAACGGGAGCATCTCCTTGTTGTATCCCGGCACGGTGCGTCCAGTCGCGGCTGGCAAGGTGCAGAACAGGAATGTCTTTACGCCAAACAGCCTGATAGTAGTAATATACGTCTTTAGGGGTACGATCGGCATATACCAATCCTTTGTTGTTGATGCGAGGCATAGACTCGTCACGTAGGGCAGAAGAGAAGTCTATGAAATTCCAATGTGTACCGCCGCAAATATAAGGCGTCTCTTCCAGTATCGGAAGGTAGTGCTCCAGGTATTTCTGTTGGTATTCAATGCTGAAGTCAAAGGCACGGGGCGAAAGAGAATGCAGTCGCTTATCTGAGCCTGCACCATATTCACTGACAATCATCGGGTGAGTGGGGTAGTCCCGATGTTGCTTCGCCAGGAATTTCTCAAATCCGGTGAGATTACCTCCGTACCATCCCTGATACAGATTCCAACCTACAATATCGGTCACTTGGCTCATGCCTGTTTCATTGTAACTGTTACTGCCGTGAAATGCCATGGTACTGATGCGGGTAGAGTCTTCTTCTTTCAGCACTTTCTCCAATCTTTGGGCGAGTGACAATGCACGCTCTATGGCAGGTTTTAGTTCGTCTTCGGTTTTATATGTTCGCTGAGTGACGAGAAGGATCTCATTCATATATCCCCAGGTAATAATGGACGGGTGATTATAGTGTTGGCGAATCATTTCACGGAGGTTGCGTTCGCAATGGTCCCCGTATCCGGGAGTATCGGGTACGATGTCGATGACCGGAATTTCTTCCCATGCCAGCATGCCGAGTTTGTCGCACATTTCCAAGATAGCGTCATCTTGCGGATAATGGGAAATACGGATAAAATTGGCTCCCATCTCTTTCATCAATTTCATGTCACGACGGTGCATCTCGTCAGTTAGGGCCACGCCGATGGGTTTCTGGTCTTGATGACGACAGATACCACGCAGTTTATAGGGCTTTCCATTGAGAAAGAAACCCTTGCTCGCATCGAAGTGAAACCAACGGAAACCGGTGTGATGGTTGCTCTGGTCTAAAATAACTTTTGTTTTACGGTCGCGCAGAGTTGTCTCTACCCGATAGAGGGTAGGGGTCTCGGGTGTCCATAATTGTGGGTTGAAAATAGGAGAACTTAGATGCTGGAATGCATAAGTTTCTCCGGGTTTCAGTTGTATGAATTTCTTTTGTGTTTGTAAAAGGGTGCCGTCCGGTTGGTAGATAGAGTGTATCAACTCCAGATTTGCTTTTTCAGGTGCGTCGTTTTGTAGTTCGCCTCGGACAGAAAGGGTGGCTTGCTTTTCCGATATTTGTGGAGTGCTGATGAAGATGCCATCCGAACCATAATTAGTCAAATTGAAATGTTGGTTGGGTACAGCGGTGAGCCATACATCCCGGTAAATACCGCCGAAGAAAGTGAAATCAGCGGAAATAGGAGGGATATCCATGCGGGCATTGTCCACACGGATGGCAAGATTGTTAGGCGAATGGAAAGAGAGGAACGGAGTAATATTGAATGTACAGGCGGTATATCCTCCTGCATGTTCTCCTATGTTTCTGCCGTTGACAAAAAGGGTAGCTGCTTTGCTTGCAGCCTCCAGTTTTAAGAAGATTTGTTTTCCTTGCCAATTCTTGGGCAGGGTGAGTGAACGTCGATACCAACCGACTCCACGGTAGTAGTCCTTTTCGGTATAGGCATCTGTGTTCCACGTATGAGGCAAATGGATGTCTGCCCAGTCACTGTCATTAAAGGTACTCTCTGAAGCTGTGGGGCATTCACCTTTTAAAAATTTCCAACCGTCGTTCAGAGTCTGAGTCTCACGTTGTGCCGCAGCAGATAGTGAGAAAAAGAGAAAGAGTGTCGCAAGGATGAACGGCGTTACCATTCTGTGACTGTTGGTTTGTTCTTTTCCTTTCATGCTAATGAGGGGGATATATGGGTTATTACAAGGCCGAAATAAGACTGAAATGGCGGCGGATACGTTCATTGCACAAAGTAACTGATTAAGGGGAGTTACTGATGTAATGAGAGTCCGCCGCTCTATTTCTGAATACCAAGTTTGAACCTGGTTTACAAGGAGGTCAAACTATTTTATAATGACTGTAACATAATAGTTCTCACTGAAAGCACGTACTTCGTATTCCTTTGTTTTTGTAATAACAGTCGTGCTTACATCTGTAGGGTCAATGGTCTTAGTCGGATCAAAAGTCAGTACACGTACTTTTCCTTTTTTGTCGTTCAATGCCTTGATATATACATTTTGACTGCCTTGCAATGCGTTTGGCCAGGTCATAGTGTAACCATTGGTCGCATCTGGAGTGAGTACGGTACCTTTGCTATCTACCACTTGATAATCGGTTCCGGCAACCAACTGCGGTTCTGTATTCTCTTTGTTCTGTGGAACGGCGGACGTGTAATAAGTAACAGCCGGACTGTATGAACGCTTGTACACGCTAAAGAAGTACGTCGGTATTTCTACCGTTTCCTCTTGTTTGACGTTGTATTGAAGTTCATTCCCACCGGGAAACTTCATGTTCCCCAATCCATAGTAATAAACATGTTCCATTTCCGGATTATTGTTGCTCCAGTCATCACCACATCCGGCAAATAAGCCACAAGTGGCTATTATTATTAAAAATATCATTAACTTTTTCATAATCTTTTTTTGTATAGTATACTGATTAATTCTTTGCATTTCCCCAATTAGGATTTTGTTCGATTTGTCCTCCGGAAGTACTGATTTCATAGGTAGGTACAGGGTAGAGATAATCTCTTTTCGGATCAAAGTTGCGTGAGTGGCTCTCTTCAATAACGAAGATATTACCTTGATCGTATAGCTTTTCTCCCTTGTAATTGCCTTCGGCATCTGTCAGACGTCCACCTAACTCTTTTTCTTTGACGGGTGTTTCATCCGCATTGTAGAGTAATCCGAGAACAGCATTCGGCAATACTTTTTCGGCGGTCTTCCAACGAATGATGTCGTCGTAATGCAATCCTTCGTCAATGAATTCAACCATACGTTCCCGACGGATCTCATTGAGCATGTTCAGTGCGTTGGTTTGTACAAAAGCATTGGTTAACGCTTGGGTGAAACCTGAACGACGACGTACCGTATTGATTGTTTCATCTAATTTCTCATCACTAATATTTCCATTGTATTCATAGAGAGCTTCGGCATAAGAAATTAGAACTTCGGCGTAACGGATGATAATCTTGTCCAGCACTTCTTTACTGTTGGTAGACCATTCGCTCATAATAAAGCCTTTTTTGATGGGATAGCCGTAACCGTGTGCCTGATCATCTGTCTTGAAAGGAGTATAGGCTCCTTTGTATGCTTGCTCACCCACAGAATAGAGGGTCATGGCGAGACGGGGGTCGCGATTATCAAGGACGTCGCTGTATTTTACTTCCGGGCGTACTACCAGCGGCGATTTTTCACGAGGAAGTCCGTCTGAATAGAGGAAATTATCTACCATGCTACGAGTTACGGCGGCAGTGTTTTCCAATCCACGAGAATTGCCGTGTATGATGATGCCTGCATCATTGGGTCCGTAAATCTTAACGAATACACTTTCTTTATTGCTCTCTCCTTCACCGGCAAAAAGGAATAAATCTGTAAAGTTAGGATAGAGAGAGTGTTTTTTCTCAGTATAAATCATGGTTTCGGCAGCATCGATAGCTTTCTTCAAGTGAGCCTTATAGTCACCACCAGGTGTTTGATGGTATTTTTTGTGTGTACCTTCATACAATCCGATACGAACGAGCAGGCCAAGAGCAGCAGACTTTGAAACACGTCCCCAATCGGAACCTGTTAGTTTGTCTATTTTCGGTAAATGCTCCAAAGCGAATGCAAGGTCTTCATAACATTGTTGGATGATCTCTTCCCGAGGATCACGGGCACGTTTGATGTCAGGATCACTGGTAGAATCGAATACTTTCAGAATCAGGGGTACATTACCATACTTACTTACTAAATCGAAGTAATGATAAGCACGGAAGAAACGAGCTTCGGCTGTCCAGCGATTTTTAATATTTTGAGATATGGGAGCGGTTTCACCTTTAACGATGATATTATTACACACTCCGATACGGTCGTAAGGATAGGTCCAGTCGTTAGAGGTGCCGGGTACACTGCGGTTGCCACTGGATATTCCGTTCTGATTGGGACCGACAAGTTCGTCCGAGCGTTTGTCATGTGAGAAACCGGGTAGATCAATATACAATCTGTTACAGGCACCGCGCAAGTCGGTTTCTGATTTCCAGAAGTTGGTGTCTGCCAATGTTGTTTCAGGCTCTATATCCAGCGAGCAACCGGCAAAGCATAGAGCAACTGCGAATAATGCATATATCTTTTTCATGATCATCTATAGGATTTAGAATGTTAGGTTTAAACCGATTGTCCAGGTACGGAAGAACGGATAAATGTTTCTGTTGGCTTTGTTGCCGATTTCCGGGTCAAATACGGAGAGCATATTGCTGTGTTCCCAGATGTCTTCTCCGGTAGCATAGATTCTGATCCGTTCTACATGCTTCTTCAGAACAGGAAGTGTATAACCCAAGGTTACGTTCTTCAGGCGGATATAAGCGCCGTTCTGCACCCATTTATCTGAAGTCATGAAGTTGAAATCATTGCCTTTGTACTGGTAAATTCGCGGCCAGAAAGCATTTGGATTCTCTTCTGTCCAATAGTCACGGTGGATAGTCCACGGCATCATATAGTCTTGATAGAGAGGTGCGAATGCAGAAGGATCAATGACTACTTTGCGTTTGCCTACACCTTGAAACATGATGGAGATGTCGAAACCTTTCCATTGGGCAGCCAAGTTAATACCATAGAGATAGCGTGGATTAGAGTTGCCAAGGTATATCAGGTCACCTGAATCTTCAAGTGTGGCACCACCCACCCCAATTTCATGGTCAGGTTTGCCTTGTGCTACATATTTTACGTCGCCACCGTCTATTTTTCCGTCATTAAATGATTTGTAACCGGGGTTTTCTTCTTTGTATTTCAAGTACTCATCGCGACTTTTCCAGAATCCATCGGTCTTGTAACCCCAAATGGTATTGAGGGCATGACCTTCCAATAAGCCTATCGAACCGGCATAAAGGTTGCTGGCACCGTCATACTCCATCAGTTTATTGTCACTGTCGGAGATGTTGACATTGACTTGATAGCTCACTTCCTTGATTTGATCTTTCCAACCGATGTTGAAATCCCATCCCCAGGTTTTCAATTGCCCGATATTCATCTTAGGAACATTAATACCTATCTGATGGGGTAATTGAAGAGAAGAAAGCATGTCATTATTGTATTTCCAGTAATATTCAAAGCTACCATTCAAACGGTTATTGAGAAAACCGAAATCAATGCCGATATTGGTCGTTTCAATGGTTTCCCACGTTTTTTCTTTAGAAGCTAAGTTGGCTTGATAGAACCATTTTTCACCCATATAAGTGGGAGGCATATTGCTTTGTTGATTATTGATTAATGGGATGTAATCATAGAGTCCTAAGATGGCTCCATTACCTAACTGTCCCCAAGAAGCACGCAGCTTCAACTGGCTTATCCAATCCACTTTAAACCAACTTTCTTCGCTGATACGCCAAGCAGCGGATACAGAGGGAAATGCTTTCCAACGCTTATCGGGAGTTAAGCGAGAGCTTCCATCGTAACGTACGTTGGCTTCCAGCAAATAACGTTCTTTGAAGTTGTAGTTGATACGTCCAAAGTAGGACATCATTTTCCATGGTTCAATGTTGTCACCAATTTGAGTGTTGGTGTTTATGGAAGAATCATAATAGTTGAATGAAAAGAAGTCATTGGAGTTCATGTTGCTGGCTGTCGCATCCATTTCATCTTTACGATATCTTTCGTAAGAAGTACCGGCCAGAACATTAAAGTTATGAGAGTTATCCTGTAAACTGAATGTATAGTTGGCAGTAGCTTCTACTAGATCATGATAGCTGGAATTTTTCTTCTTATAAAGTGAGTTCGGAGTTCCATAGCTGTTGCGGACACTGGTTCCAAAGCGATCTTTCCAATAGAGGGTACGAGTAACACTGTTTGCCATGTAGTAGCCTGCTTTGCGTGAAGCACTCAGATTGAGGCGCAAACCTTTAATAACGTCTTTTATGGTTAAGTTTGCCTTACCAGTAAAAGCTTCATACTTCGTGTTTTGGGAACCTCCATTTTTCATTATATCAATGGCATTGGCCTGTAAGTCGCCATTATAGATACTGCCACTCTGGTCGCCTTCGGGATTATAGATAGATTGGCGTCCACGGCTGGAATAGAGTAGGTAGAATAAACCTGTAGAACCATAGGAGGGTTGTTCGACTTCAGAGGATTGGTATTGTACGTTCAAACCTAAATCTACAAACTTGTTGATGGTAGTATTTATTTTGGCTAATAGGTTGTAGCGGTCGTTGTTGTCCGTACCATACTTTAGTAATCCGTTTTTGGTGTAATAGTTGGCAGATAAGATGTAATTCATGTTTTTGCTACCTCCGCTAACAGAGACGGCATGATTTTGCTGTGCCGTGCTTTTCTTGGTACCTTCAGCTACCCAGTTGGTTGCTTCAAAGAGGTCCCAGCGACCGTTGGATAAAGGACGTGAATTGAAGTTCGGGTTGCCTACCCAAGAAGCTTTCTCGGCCGTCCATTCCGTCTTACCTGTAGTCGGAACACGACTTTGGTCAATAAAATACTGTTCTTCCCAGGCTGTAAGACGTTCGGGCATGTTTCCGGGTGTGTTAAAGCCATAGTAGCCGTTGTAGGTAATACGAGGTTTGCCTTCTGTTCCGTTTTTTGTAGTCACAAGCACTACGCCGGCTGCGGCACGAGCTCCGTAAATGGCACAAGAAGCAGCATCTTTCAATACAGAGATAGATTCGATGTCGTTGGGGTTGACTAATGCCAAGTCGCCTTCTATGCCGTCAATCAATATCAGAGTAGAAGTTTTGTTGACTGATGAGGCACCTCGGATCTGCATGCCTGATGTCTCACTACCCGGCTGTCCGCTGTTACGTGTAATGGTGACACCTGGTAATTCACCTTGAAGGGCAGCGAGAGCATTACTCGATGGCTTGGCGGCAATTTTATCCCCTTCTATAGCCGATACAGATCCTGAAAGATTTACCTTTTTCTGTACACCGTATCCTACGACTACTACTTCCTGCAAAGTTTCAGAATCTTCCGCCATTTTGATGATACCTTTTACGTCGGATGCTTTCATTTCTAATGATTTATATCCTATATAAGAGAATACAACGGTGGAACCTGAAGTGACTTGTAGTGTAAAGTTTCCATCAATATCTGTAATAACGCCGTTGGTGGTACCTTTTTCTTGAATGGATACACCAATAAGCTGTTCTTGGTTTTCAGCATCTACCACTTGTCCTGTAATGGAGATGTTGTTCTGAGCAAATGCCCCTAAATTAGAGAGAAAAAGTATGCAATATACTGGTAATAGCAGTTGCATCAGTTTCCAAGAAAAAATCTTTTTTCTCATAATACATAGATTTAATTATTAATAATTGTGCTTTTAGACAGGGGCAAAGCTAAGCATGTTCATGTTTGAATATATAAGAATCATTACTTCAAAAATTTCTCAACCCTTTGTTTTAATTACATCAGAAAGAGAATATGTGTTTTTTATTTATCTGATAATGAGATGATTTATGTAAAAAACAGGTACATCAGAGTGTGTTATTTCAGAAAGTCATTATCTTTGTTGCCGTAAGCCTTAAATGTTGTTACTATGAAACCAAAGCACTTTTATCTTTCTTTTTTCTTAATTTTAATGGTGAGTGTCCCGTCAAATGCCGGTTGGCAATATCCTGTTACAAACTATACTCGACATACTTATCAGGCAGGAACTCAGAACTGGATGCTAGCGCAACATGATAATGGGTGGATGTATATAGCCAATAATAAAGGGTTGGTAGAATTTGATGGCATGAATTGGAACACTTATTCTGTTAGAAATGCCAAGCTACGAGCAGTAAAGAAAGGGGATGACGGCAAAATTTATGTCGGTGGAATCGGCCAGCTTGGTTATTTTGAACCAGACAATTTGGGAGGATTGAGTTATCAACAGTTATCTGACAGTTTGCTATCCTTCCTTAATATCGGAGTGATCAGAAATATTTTGGTAGATGGTCCGCAAATCTATTTTCAGGCCGATCGTTACATCTTTTATCTGAAAAACGGGCAAATGGAATACGTAGATTATAAGAATCAAATTTCGTGTGCTGCCTTATTCAATCATAAATTATACGTTTCTTCAGATACAGGTTTATCTGTTCTAGACGGGGCAACTATGACTCCGGTACCTGGAACAGAATGGATCAATACTTTTAAGATTGTAACCATGTTGCCTTATAAAGGCAACCTCTTGCTGATAACCCGTAATCATGGCATTTTTATGTATGATGGACTTCATTTACGAAAACAGGCCGTGGCTGATGAAAGTTTTCTTTTGCAAAAGCAGATTTTTTGTGCTGATATAAAAGGTTCTCTGCTGGCTTTGGGTTCGATTCAAGATGGGGTATACTTATTGGATTTAGAGTCTGGTGCCTCCAAACACATTTCTACAGACGGTGGTTTACAAAATAAAACAGTGTACGGACTTCTGTTCGATATCGAAGGAAATCTCTGGCTTGCATTAGACAATGGTATCGACTATATACAGCTCAATTCTCAACTTTTCTCTCTTCATGGGGGGAGTTCGTTGATTGGTTCCGGCTATGCTTCTTGTTACTACCAAAATGCTCTTTATCTAGGAACCAATCAAGGTGTTTACCGCACGGTATTTCCTAATACTCCAGAAGAAAATGCACCAATGGAATTTATAAAAGGTACAGAGGGACAAACATGGTCATTTTTGCCTTACGACGACAAGCTTTTCTGTGCTTCGGATGAAGGTGTCTTTCTTATCGATGAGGGGGTCATGGAACGTGTGGGAGATATTAAAGGGGTACGTAGCCTCGTTGCTCTACCCAATCATGAGGATGTGTTGATAGCCGGAACGTATGGTGTGAACCGGGGACTTTATTTGCTGATGAAACAGCAAGGACGTTGGAAGGTCATCACGAAAATAGAGAACTGTGATATCTCTTGTAAGAGTCTTTTGGCAGAGAGTTCTACTTTTCTGTGGGTAACAAACAAAGGAAGGGGAGTGAACCGACTATTGCTTTCAGATGATTTGCGCAAAGTGAGACAGGAAAAGAGATACAATCATTTCCCTATGGATTATGATGCACAATTGTCATGGATAGGAAAGGAGATAGTCGTGGCTTCCCGGTATGGTCTGTGGAGATTTGATCAGGCAAAAGACAGTCTGGTGAAGTATGATGAAATGGAACGGTTGCTTGATGGAGAAACAGCCTATACCTATATATCGGAAGATATTGGACACAACATTTGGTATGCGTCCGGAGGAATTCTGAAATTAATGCGTTATAGCAAAGAGAAGAAGAAGTATGTTTCTCAACCTGAGTGTTTTTTGAAAGGAGCTTTAATCGAAAATTTTGAGAGTGTGTCGGTAATAGATGATAATGCTATTATCAGTACGGAAGACGGGTACTCTCAAATGGATTTGTCTTCAGTGTCCTCCCAAAAGAATTTCTTATCCTTGCAAATTCGTCATGTATATCTCACCGGACGGCGGGATTCACTGATATATGGTCGTAGTTATCATTACGGGCATGAAACCTTGGTTATTCCTTATGCCTCCAATTCGCTTCGTATAGAGTATAGTGTCAATGATTACGCTTTGTCTCAGCCGACTCTTTTTTCTTATCGTTTGAGTATGAATGGCAAGGAAGGGGATTGGAGTGAATATAGCGAAAAATACACGAAAGAGTTTACGGGTTTGCGTGAAGGGAAATATACTTTCAGTGTAAGGCTGATGACAGCTAAAGCCGATGATTTTCCTATGACTTCTTTCTCTTTTGAAATTCTTCCACCTTGGTACCGTACTTGGTGGAGTTATCTGGGATATATCTGGGTAGTAGCTCTTCTGCTTTACTATATCCGTCGGCGTGTTGTGCGTGGCAGAAAACTTCTGCTGATGCAGAAAGAGCTGGAGATTTATCACCAACAACAGGAATTTAAGAAAGAGAGCGAACTGAAAGATCAAAGAATTGGCCTTCTGGAAGCAGAAAACCTACAGTCTGAGCTGAAGTATAAATCGGAAGAATTGGTACGCACCTCACTGAACATAGTGCGGAAGAACGAGATGCTCCTGGAGCTTAAGAAAGGTGTGGACAGTATATCCCATTCTCTTAGCGAGAATGATCAAGCTTCGCTCCGTCGCCGAATTGTACGTTTGCAGGGACAAATCTCGACAAACATTGAGCACGATGATGATTTACAAGCATTTCAAACCACTTTTGATTTTGTACATCACAATTTTTTCAAACATCTGGAGGAGTCTTACCCCGACCTGAACAATAAAGAGAAACTGCTCTGTGCCTATATCAAAATGAATTTGCTCACCAAAGAAATTGCTCCATTACTAAATATATCCGTTCGAGGAGTGGAAATTAGTCGTTATCGCTTGCGGAAGAAGTTGGGATTGGAAGAAGGGGAGAACCTGACTGGTTTCTTACAGAAATTTAGCCAATGATTATTGATGACTCTGCTGCAATACCAATAGACTCTCAGGCCCCATGTTGAACAACAAGTCGATAATACTCAGATTGGGGAGGAAGCCAAGGCGCTCTTGAAATACTTGATAATAAGGTTGTGGGGAAAATGCTGCATCTTCAAAAATAAAATCTTTCTTTGGATGAATACGTTCACGGAAGTCCTCTTCGTCTGTGGCAAATTCAGTGTGGTATTCAGTGGTACGTGCCATATTGGGCTGCATATCGATGAGCGAACAAACTAAACGACAAAGTTCTTCATTGAAATCTATCAAGAATTCGTATTTCTTTTCGTAGAAAGGGCGAAAGTCATCCTTATAATACTCAAAGAAAGGGGTGTGATTGTAGGCCGATTCGATAGCATTCCAGTGCAGATGTCGCCAGTTGCCGTGGTCAGAGATACGAATATCTCGCATGGGACATTTTAGAGTGTTCGGCTTGACAGTTGGAATGGAAAGTGCCAGTTCACCGTCCGGTGCAGCGATGGTACAACGGTTGCGATAAGTTTGTTTTGTATAATGGTCGTGTTGCTCAATGAATACTTTATCGTATGCTAGCAATTTGGTATAATATTCTACAGGTGCCAGGTAAGCGGAAGAGAGGAATACGGATTTCATTAATATATGTACGATTAGATTTTTCTCACTTTTATTTCACTTTTCCCCATATCCTGTTCCATCGATATCCACTGAAAAGACCTTTCTCTTTATCTTTGGAGAACCAAATGACAGCAGCTTTGCCGATGATGTGATCTTTCGGTACAAAACCAAATAGGCGAGAGTCGGAGAGATTGATTGAGTTATTTGCCCCTACCCAATAGTAATCCTTTGTGAAGTAGCAATGTTGGGCAGGTTTACCTTCTATATAGAGTGTGTCATTTTTGATTTCTGCATGCTTCTTTTCATGAAGAACCAACGTGTTACGTAGTAAAGTCATGTTCCAGGGATAGACGCGTATTACTTTTCCTTTTCCCGGAACAATCAAAGGCTTCAAGGTTTCCATGGAGTCTTCCTTGTTAATAGGCTCTATCCAACAGTAACCGTTTAGGGCTTGCTCCAATAGATAGAATTCATATCGGCTAAAACTGCGTATGTTTTTTATAGAATCTTGCCCTAACAGATCATTGGGTTTGATAGAAAGAATGGCCAGGAGTGAATCCAGTTGTTGCTCTTTCTTTCGAGGATAGGCATAGAGAAATTTTTGATCGGGTGCATTCTTCTCCGAGGAAATTACGGAGAAAAGAGAGTCTATCAATAAAGTATCTCCGGGTGTTCCGATGCAACGACTGATAAAGGCTTCTCTCCGATCGATGACTGGTTCCGAAAGATTAGCGGGGTTGTTGAAAACCAGAATGTCTTCCTTTTGAACCGGGCGGTCTGCCCACCGGTGATAACCCACTAGTTTCATGAAAGGTAAACGTAAACCGTAACTCCACTTGTTGACGAGAATACGCTCGCCACAGTACAAAGAATTCTCCATTCCTGAAGATGGAATCAGGTAGGATGTTGCAACACAGCCCCTAAGCAATACTACGATGAGTATCACTCCGATTGCTGCACTTGCTATCTTCCAGCCGTTAGTCATTCTTTTACTTTATCTTATCCACCCACGTAAAGATGCGGCTCCAACGAACTTTACCGTCAAACCATCCTCGATCTTTATCCAGTGACAACCAGACAACGATGGGTTTACCCACTACGTGATCTTCGGGAACAAAGCCCCAATAACGAGAGTCAGCAGAATTGTGACGGTTATCCCCCATCATCCAGTAATAATCCATCGTGAAGGTGTAGCTATCAGTCTTTTGATCATTGATGTAGATGCCGTCTGACTTTTGTTCCAGTTTATTGCCCTCGTATGCAACGATGCAACGTTCATAGATAGGCAAATTATCCGGAGTTAATCGGATGGTGGCATCTTTGGCAGGAATCCATATCGGACCATAGTTGTCACGCGTCCATCCACTATAAAGATTCAATGGATACATTTGTCCGGAGAACAAGTCAGACTCTTTTACAATGCGACTGATCAATTTTTTATTCCCAAGAAGTGTGTCATGCATCTTTTGGGTGAGCGGAAGATGGTAAATCGGAGTTAATCTGCCTTGTACATCACGATGGTTTAGTCCCATCTCCATAAATCCTTCTTCCCATCCAAGATTGTCGGTCATCAATGCTTGATCGTCTTTACTGATATTCAATTCGCGGAACATATCTTCCGGAATATAAGGGCCGGTGGTCTGTACGAAATAGTTGAATTGCATTTCTTCCGGATTCTGGATGATTTTGCTGTCGATATAGACTTGACCATCCTTGATTTGCAAAGTATCACCCGGTAAACCGACACAACGTTTCACGTAATTTTCACGACGGTCGACAGGACGTACCACTATCTCTCCGTACATCTGAGGATTAGAACGGAGTTGATTACGCCCCGCATTATAGTACAAATCGTAAACCGTCCGTTGCTGATCGCGTGTTAGGCTATCCATGTCAACCTTATTGGGATATATACGTTGTCCGGCTTCATAAGCAAGCGTATAAAAATCAGTTTGTTGGTTATTGATTGCTACCGTATCACCGGCAGGGAAGTTGAACACAACAATATCGTTCAGCTTCACTTTTCCGAAGCCTGATACACGTTTGTATTTCCATTGCGGCCATTCAAAGTATGATTTACTGTTCAGTATAGGCAGAGTATGCTGTGCCAGTGGCATAGACAGGGGGGTATTCGGTACACGTGGTCCGTAACTCATTTTACTTACATACAGATAATCGCCTACCAGCAACGACTTCTCCAAAGAAGAAGAAGGTATCTGATAATTCTGGAAAATATAGATATTCACAAAATAGACGGCTATCAGTGCAAATACGATGGCGTCTACCCAGCTCATGATGCTTCGTACAGCTGTGTTTTTAGATTCTTTCCAGAATCCCCAGGGTATCTTTTTACTGATATAGATGTCAAAAATGAAAGGTACTACGATCAATCCCCACCAGCTTTTGACCCAGATAAGGAATGCGAGGTAAAGAAGGGTAATGATACCAAACTTAATCCATTGGGTACGTGTTGCTTTTCTCATATTATATTAGTCATTTAAAAACGGAAATAAGTCGGCCATTCCCAAGAAACCTTCGTGCTGGGCAGTGTATTCGGCAGCAAGAACGGCACCCAATGCAAAACCTTTACGGTTTTTGGCATCGTGAGTGATAGTAATACTGTCCGCTTCGGAGTCATAACGGATACTATGGATACCGGGAACTTCACCTTCACGGATAGAACTAACCGATAATTCGTTAGCGGCGCATAGGGTAGTGCCTGAAACCACTCCGTCGGGAGCTTGGAAAGTGCCTTCCACCCATCTGTCTTTACGGTCTATATTTTCCAAAATACCTTCGGCAAGGGTGATGGCAGTGCCACTGGGAGCATCCAACTTATGGATATGATGTGTTTCACTCATGGATACGTCATAAGCAGGAAACTGATTCATGATCTTTGCAAGATACTTGTTGACAGCTGAGAAGAGGGTTACTCCTAAGCTGAAGTTGGAAGACCAGAACAAAGTCTGACCGCCTTCAGTACACAGTTTCTTTACTTCTTCACCGTGCTCGGCCATCCAACCAGTGCTGCCTGAAACAAGTTTTACCCCAGCCTTGAAAGCCTTCATGTAGTTATTGTATGCTACCATGGGGTTGGTAAATTCTATGGCAATGTCGGCACTTTTGAAAGCTGCCGATTCAAATCCTTCTTGATTATTTACGTCGATGATGCTGACGATTTCATGTCCACGGCTAAGGGCTATCTTTTCAATCTCCTTGCCCATTTTACCGTAACCAATTAATGCAATTTTCATTGTTTCTTGTGTATTTATTCAGTTTATCAACAAACTATAGGTCGCAAAGATAATCTTTTTCTTACATTTGCACTCTATATTAACGTCTTGTTAACAATGGAAAAACTACTGCATTATGTTTGGAAGCACAAAATATTTCCTTTAGAGATGCTCCGAACAACCTCCGGACAACCGGTCGAAGTAATTGATCCCGGTTTGCCTAATATGAATGCAGGCCCCGACTTCTTCAATGCTAAATTAAAAATAGAGGGTACGCTATGGGTGGGAAATGTTGAAATACACAGGCAGGCGTCAGATTGGTTTCGTCATGGGCATGATCGTGATAAGTCTTATGATACTGTTATTCTCCATGTAGTGGGTGTCTCTGATTGTGAAGTTTATCGTACCAATGGGGAGTTAATACCTCAATTATTACTTCCTTGTCCCGATACGATTAGACAACGTTATAATGAATTGAAGCAAACGGATATTTATCCGCCATGCTATTCCATCTTCGGCATTCTTCCCCAACTGACGGTTCATTCGTGGTTATCAGCTTTGCAGGTAGAACGTTTTGAGCAAAAAGCACGCATTATCTCCAAAAGGCTGGAACAATTCAATCAGCATTGGGAAGATGTTTTTTTTATTACCCTTGCCCGCAACTTCGGTTTCGGACTGAATGGGGATGCCTTTGAATCTTGGGCGAATCATATTCCGTTCCGTTCCGTGGACAAACATCGAGACAATCTTTTTCAGGTAGAGGCTTTCTTTCTGGGGCAGGCCGGATTGTTGGAAGAAGAAACGGACGATCGGGATATGTATCATCAAAAACTTCAGAAAGAGTTCCGCTATTTGCAACATAAATTCGATTTACCTACACCAATGTCTGTTGACCAGTGGCGGTTTCTGCGTCTTCGCCCCGGCAACTTTCCGCATGTTCGTTTGGCTCAACTTGCGTATTTATATCACAAAGAACAAGCATTGTTCTCTCGTATCATGGAAGCGGAAACTCTAGATGCGGTAAAAAAGATATTAGCTGGAGGAACTTCGCTTTATTGGGAGGAGCATTTTAATTTCAGAAAGACCTCTTCCCGCAGAACAAAAAGGGTGGGAGAGAACGCATTGAATTTGATTGTTATCAACACCGTTATTCCATTTTTATATGCCTATGGACTACATAAAGCGGATGAAATGCTTTGTGAACGTGCGACTTGTTTCTTGGAGGCTTTGAAAGCTGAGAACAACTATGTGACTCGTTTATGGAGTGGTGCCGGATTACCTGTATATACTGCCGCTGATTCGCAAGCTTTACTTCAACTTCAGAAGGAGTATTGTGAGAAAAAGGATTGCCTGCGATGCCGGTTTGGTTTTGAATATCTGAGGCATCAGTGATGGCTTATGTATTAGTAATTTTTTTGTGCTGTTTTTGATTCCATATCAATGAGATATCGTATATTTGTGCCTTGAAAAATAATGCATGTATATGAAGGCAATTCACTTCGTTTTTTGTCTGTTTACGGCGCTTTTGCTTACTACTTTTAGTAGTCAGGCTGCCGAGGAGGATTTCAATACATTCCTCCATAAATTTACTACCAGTGCTTCATTCCAGTATTCCCGTGTCAAGTTTCCATTAAAGACTCCTATCACTTTGTTAAAAGACGATGGCGAGACGGAACAAACTTTTCCCTTTACTCGTGAAAAGTGGGCATTATTGGATGAAGAAACCTTGAAAGAAGGCAGTATGACCGAGGAAGAAGGAGGCGTCTATGCTTCTCGTTTCACCGTTAATGAAGCCGCTCATAAAGAGTTTGAAGCAGGTTATGATGAATCTGAAGCTTCTTTGCGCGTTGTTTTCGAATTGATAGGTGATAAATGGTACGTTACCGATTGTTATAACGACTGGTACAACTTTGATTTACCTATCAGTGAACTGAAGGAAACGATTCAGACCGTAGAGGAAGAAAACAAGGCTTTTGAGGAACAATATCCTTAATAACTTTCTTCTCCTATACGCCTTCATCGGTTCAGCAATAAAAAACCAAATTATCTGTATGAACCGAGCAGATTGCTAACAGCTGCTTGATAGTTAGCAATCTTGCTGGTTTTATGTATGGTCTTCTTAGCTTTCCGGTCTCCGTCCGGTAACAGATATTCCCAAAAACTCTTCATCTTCATAAGGAGTTGTGTTTCTCCGCCTTGCAGCTGTTCTTGATAGCTGTTGAATATTTCAGTATGAAATTTGCCTACTCTTTTTGCTAGTTCATCAGGAGAAAAAGACTTGCCTTGTCGGTATTCCAATCCCAAAGCAGGATTGGCAAGTAATCCGCGACCTATGACGATACCCGCCAAGCGAGGGAAACGTTCGGAAATGGAATGAATATCTTCTACGGTGTGCAGATCACCGTTGTAAAGCAAAGGTTTGTTGCACCCTTCGTAGAAAGCCTTGAATCCCTCTAAATCAGTATCACCTTTGTATTGCTGCTTGCCTAAGCGAGGATGCAAGATGAGGTGAGACAAAGGAAGTTCATTGAACAAAGACAGCAGTGTCAGACATTCTTCCGGATGATCCCACCCTAATCTTAGTTTTACGGAAAAGCGGATATCGGGATGTTGTTCGGTCACTGTGGACAGTAACGCCTTTACCTCTTCCGGATAAGGGAGCATTCCCGCTCCATTGTGACGTTTGGCCAATATCGGAAAAGGACAACCCAGATTGATATTCACTTCTTGGTATCCTTTTTCGATGAAAAGGGAGATTATCTGCTCCGCCTTATTGACTTCCGGAGCTATGAGCTGAGGTATGAGGTGTAGTCCTGGATTATTTTCGGGCATTACATCCCGAACATCTTTTCGGCGTAGTTCACCGTGCTCAATGCGTGCGAAAGGAGAATAATAAGTCTCTATACCGCTAAAGATGCGGGCATGTGCCTGTCTGTAAGCAGCATCGGTGTAGCCTTGCAGCGGAGAAAAATGAATGGGCAATAAGTTTTCGTTCATGGGCGCAAAGATACGTATTTAATTTCTTGACTTGTATATAAACATGGGTTTCATTTAGTAGATATGTTGTCTCTTCCGACATCGATTGTCAGATGACTAAACGTCCTGTTTGGTCCTTGTAAGATTGTAGGAGGTAGACATGTTAAAATTAGAAATAGACAGATGAACTATTTCTATACTTCTGAAGTCTTATTAGAGTTTCAGTGACAAATTTAGGTATATTTTGTGCAAGGATTCTCATTTCTTTAGACGTTTCTGAGGTTATGTCTATTATAATATCTAATTTTGAAGGCTCATCTAACGGTATATACCTTTTAGTATATAATAAAGAGCATCTCTATGTACATTAAAATTAATTTATTAACGATCATGAAAGACCTTTTATCTATTGTATCTCATTTTCAAATTAAGGGTACGGTTCAGGAA
This sequence comes from uncultured Bacteroides sp., assembly GCA_945607605.1. Classification (GTDB taxonomy): domain Bacteria; phylum Bacteroidota; class Bacteroidia; order Bacteroidales; family Bacteroidaceae; genus Bacteroides. The sequence goes on along the minus strand of CALYZE010000016.1, from coordinate 24,558 downwards.
ATTAAACCTTTAGGATCGGGGTTGATTAACGATACGTATAAAGTAACTACCGTTGAGACAGAAGAACCGGATTATGTACTACAACGTATCAATCATACTATTTTTCAGAATGTGGAAAGGTTGCAGGCAAACATTGATGCTGTAACCGGTCATATCCGCAAGAAACTGGAAGAAAAGGGAGAAACGGATATCGACCGTAAAGTTCTTCATTTCATTCAGGCTACTGGTGGAAAGACTTACTGGTACGACGGTGAGAACTACTGGCGTATCATGACCTTTATTCCTCGTGCCAAGACCTACGAAACGGTGAATCCGGAATACTCTTACTATGCAGGGGCTGCTTTCGGCAACTTCCAAGCTATGCTTGCTGACATTCCCGATACGTTGGGCGAGACTATTCCTGATTTCCATAACATGGAATTCCGTTTGAAGCAACTTCGGGATGCCATAACTGCCGATGCTGCCGGGCGTGTCAAGGAGGTGCAATATTTCGTAGACGAGATAGAGAAGCGTGCTGAAGAGATGTGCAAGGCAGAACGTTTGCACCGTGAAGGCAAGCTTCCCAAACGTGTTTGCCATTGCGACACTAAGGTGAATAATATGATGTTCGATGAAGATGGAACTGTGCTCTGCGTTATTGACTTGGATACTGTAATGCCCAGCTACATCTTTTCCGACTTTGGTGATTTCCTCCGTTCAGGAGCTAATACCGGTTTGGAAGACGACAAAAATCTGGATAATGTGAATTTCAATATGGAAATATTTAAAGCTTTCACAAAAGGTTATCTGGAGTCGGGTAAATCATTTCTGTTGCCGATAGAGATTGAGAATCTGCCTTATGCAGCAGCTCTTTTTCCTTATATGCAGTGTGTACGCTTCCTGGCTGATTATATCAATGGAGATACTTATTATAAAACACAATATCCGGAACATAACCTTGTACGTACCAAAGCTCAGTTTAAGCTGCTGCAGAGCGTAGAGGCACATACTCCGGACATGCAAAAATTCATAGTCTCATGTCTCTGAAAAAGTATTTAATGATGATAGCGGCTGCTCTTTATGTTCTGCCGTTGTTTGCAATCAATCCTCAAAATAGTAAAATGAAAGAACTGAATGTAAAAAAAGTAAGTGCGGCAAACATACCGGTAGAATCGGTTCCTGCTCTTCTGGATAAAGAAAAAGTGGATTTCCAGCCTATAAAGTCAGTGAACTGGGCTTCCGAATATCCTTATCGTCCCGATGTGGAGTTTCGCATTGCGCATACAGACGATGCTATCTTATTGCACTATAAAGTGAAAGAAGCCAGTGTGGCTGCGGTTGCAGGGCGAGACAACGGTCCGGTGTGGGAAGATGCTTGTGTGGAGTTCTTCTCTGTTCCTGCTAACGACGGAGTATATTATAATGTGGAGTGCAATTGTATAGGAACATTGCTTATCGGTGCAGGTGCCGGACGCGCAAATCGCCAACATGCTTCACAAGAGGTGCTCGACCAGGTTCAACGTTGGGCTTCTTTAGGCCGTGAAGCTTTTGCGGAAAGAGTCGGTGAATGTAGCTGGGAAGTAGCTTTGGTGATTCCTTACTCTGCCTTCTTCTTGCATACCATTACTTCATTGGATGGTAAATCCATCCGTGCCAACTTTTATAAGTGTGGCGACAAGCTTCAGACTCCCCATTTTCTATCTTGGAATCCCATCGAATTGGAGAAGCCCAACTTTCACTGTCCGGAGTTCTTCGGGTTGTTGAATATGGAATAACTAAAAGCTTCTATAAGACTCACCCTTATTATATCTAAAATAACGTCATAGATTGTGCTTCACCGCCCTTTGCAGGATGGTCACTTTCTATGACGTTACTCATTGAGGGGAGGAAGCTCATTCTTCACCCGTAAAGGCAGGTTGTCCGTGCTTGCTTACGCGGTTTATGCCTGAAAAGACTCACTACTTCACAATCCCTTTAGAATCATTGATAAAGTGAATGATGTTGCGTATTTCATCACTCATCGGTACTTGATCCTCAATCTTCTGCAAGGCATCTTGCAAACTGAAATTACCCTGATAAATCAGGCGATAAGCATTCACAATATGCCTTAAGATGCGTTCAGACGTTTGATTCTTATGTTGCAACACCGCCGCATTGACTCCGTGGTATTTAGTAGGATTACCTTTCATGATGACATAAGGCGGAACATCCTTTGAAATACGGCAACCCGCTTGAATCAGCACCCAACTTCCAATGTGGCAAGATTGATGGACGATAACATTACTACTTAAGATGGTATAATCGTCTACTTGGGATTCACCTGCTACGGTAGTTTTAATACCTAGCACGCAATGATTACCTATCTGTACATCGTGACAGAGGTGTACACCGTCCATCAGATAGTTATCATTGCCGATGCGGGTACTTTGACCCGCATAAGTAGCACGACTGACAACTACATTTTCACGAATGTCATTGTTGTCACCAATGATCAATTGACTCTCATCACCGGTATAATGGAAATCTTGCGGCTCGCTGCTCAGCACTGCGCCGTGGTGCACTTTGTTACTCTTCCCCATGCGGGTACCTTTGAGAATTCTTGCACCGGACATGATGATGCAATTGTCACCGATTTCCACGTCTTCCTCAACATAGGCGAAAGGCTGAATCGTTACATTTTGTCCGATTTTTGCGGTAGGATCTACGTAAGCTAATGGACTAATCATGTTTTTCAATATTTGATGATTTATGTTGAATGATTAATGCAGAGTGTCTGGTGATTAATCACAATTCTTCTCTTCCTCCTCCAAGTGCCTGATACAAGCTGACCACAGCCTGCATGCTGGCAAAGGTATCAGATACCTCTGAAAGTTGTGCGCTGAGATAAGATTGCTCGGCCGACAGAATTTCGAGATAAGTTGACGTGCCTAATTTAAACAATTCTTTGGTATCTTCTGCAGCTTTACGGGCAGAATTTACTTGAACCTTGCGTGAAGTGGCTTTTTCTGCAGTCATCTGATATTGATACAAGGCATTGCTTACTTCATTTCCGGCATAAAGCAGGGAGGTTTGAAATTGAATCTTGGCTTGTTCCTCTTGTGCCTTTGCCTGTTTCAAACGAGCTATGTTGGTGCCACGGTAGAATAAGGGTTGTGTCAATGAGCCAATAGCAGAAGCCAACAACTTACCCGGATTGACAATTGCCGAACCGGCACTGTTGGTCCAACCTGCCGACCCACTCAGTGTAATCTGTGGGTAGAAGGCTGCGCGTGCACTGTTGGTATTATAGTAGCTGGATGCCAATGACATCTCGGCAGCTTTCACATCCGGACGGTTGGAGAGTAACTGCAAGGGAATACCAACGGAGAACTCTACCGGCAATTGTTGTGATGCCAATACTCCGCGAGCGATTCTTTGTGCCGGTTGGTTTAGCATAAGGCAGAGTGCGTTTTCTGTTTCGCGAATGCTTTGACGAATATCGGGTAGCGATGTCATGACTTGCGCATAGGCGGTGCGGCTTTGCTCTACAGCCGCAGAGGTCGTACCGTATATACCTGCATCTTTCATGGCTTCCACGGTTTCCATATTGCGCTTCAGGATATCAACCGTACCTTCAGTTATTTGTAGCTGACAATCGAGCATCAACAAAGTGTAGTACATATTGGCTACATGGGCAATGACTTGAGTTTGTACAGCTTGTTCGTAGAACTGTGTCTGCTTCAGCGAAACTTGCGCATTACGTTTCGGGTTCAGCAACTGACCGAAGAGGTCTATTTGCCAACTGGCGGTTACAGGTAATGAGTAAGTCTGCGTCGCTTTACCTTTGTCCCAGCTGCTGACAATCCCTTGTGGAGAGAGCCCCAACATAGGAGCATAAGCCAGACGTGCAGACATTAGTGCTGCTTGTGCCTGCTTCACATTCAGTGCGGCGTTACGCAGATCGGCGTTGTCGATCAGCGCTTGTTCGATGAGTGTCTGCAATTGCGGATCTGTAAAGACCTCCCGCCAAGGCAGATTCCCGAAGTTGGCCGTATCTGAAACGAGGATATCGTTTACCGTAGCTGTATCACGATACAAGCCGTCGGCATGGATGTCATCGGGTCTGTCGTATGATTTGTAGATATGGCAACTGCTTAGTAGAGCAGTTGCACACATCAAGAATAGTACTTTCTTCATATTATCTAATTCTTAGATTGCAAATGTCGGATATGGATTGAAGTGTCATAGGGCAAACGAATGCATATCAACATTTAATAATTACTCTCTATTTTGTATATTGTTCAATTTCCGGTTCTGCATCCGAGTTATCTACATCGGTCCATTGCATCGGTGTGACTTTTTCCTGTAAATACTGGAAGACCACAAACAAGGCAGGTACTATGAAAATCTGCAGAATCATACCGATTAACATACCCCCGATAGCGGATGTACCTAAGGTACGGTTACCGTTGGCTCCTGCACCCGAAGCCATCATCAGCGGAATCAAACCGACTATCATTGCCAAGGAAGTCATCAAGATAGGACGCAGACGGGCTGCTGCTCCCAATACTGCTGCCCAAGTGATACTCATACCCATTTTACGACGTTCAAGTGCAAACTCTACAATCAGAATGGCATTCTTTGCCAACAGACCCATCAGCATGATTAAGGCAATCTGCATATAGATATCATTGGACATAGATCCCATAATCATCTTCAATGCAGGGGTGTTGCCGATGGCACTCATACCGTTGACGAACAAGAAGCTACCCAGCAAACCAAACGGAATGGATAATAAAACGGAAAGTGGCAGAATATAACTTTCGTACTGTGCACTCAGTAATAAGTAAACGAATACGAAACAAAGCACAAAAATCAAACCTGTGGTACTACCGCTCGTTTCGGCTTCTTCACGTGCCATACCTCCAAGTTCATAGGCAAAGCCTGCAGGCAGGTTCTCTTTCGCTACTTCGGAGAGAGCAGCCAGTGCCTGTCCGGAAGTATAACCTGTGGCAGGAGCTACCATCACTTTCATGGATGTATAAAGGTTGAAACGACTGATGATGTCCGGTCCATAGATCTTTTTGATCGATACAAACTGGGAGATAGGAGCCATTTCATCGCCATTGCGTACCTTGATGCTTGATAGAGATTCCAAGTTCTTGGTTGCATTGGGTTCAGCCTGAATCATTACACGATACATCTTACCGAAACTGTTGAAGTTAGAAGCATAAAGACCTCCGAAGTATCCCTGCATAGTGCTGAGAATATCGCTCGGACTGAGTCCGGCTTTCTTACAAGCAGCCGCATCGATGTCCATCATGTATTGTGGGAAGTTCGGATTAAAGCTGGTCTTGGCAGAGTTAATTTCCGGACGTAATTCCAAAGCTGCACTATAGTTGTTAACTACGTCAAAGAAGTGATTTAAGTCACCCCCGGTTTTATCCTGCATGTTCAGTTCAATATCACTAGAGGCCGAATAACCAGGAATCATAGGAGGAGCAAAGAACAAGACCTGTGCTTCCTTGATGATCTTCTGTGCCCGCATAAAGAGTGTGATGTACACAATGTTGGAGTTCTGCATGGTAGATCGATCTTCCCAGTCCTTCAATTTGATGATGATGGAACCGTAGGAAGGTCCTTGACCGCCAATGAAGCTATAGCCGGAAATCAAGGTGCGTGATTCTACGGCAGGTTCGGCGGCTACCAGACTGTCAACTCGGTTGAGTACCTCCATGGCACGTTCTTGCGAAGTACCCGGAGGCAAGGTCACCACACCCATGATGGTACCTGTATCTTCATTCGGTACCATGCCGGTAGGAGTTATTTTCATGAAGAACATCAGTAATACGATAGAGCCTACTACAAGTCCCAAAGACAACCATTTCTTCTGAATAAAGAAGAGGGTACTCTTCTTGTACTTCTTCAGCATTTTGTCGTAACCAACATTGAAAGCTGTATGGAACCGACTGACAAAAGTGGATTTCTTTTCACCGTGTTCGTCATGAGGCTTCAAGAAGATGGCACACAATGCCGGACTCAGTGTCAATGCGTTTACCGCGGAGAAGCCGATAGCGATGGCCATCGTCAAACCGAACTGACGGTAGAATGTACCTGCCGTACCACCCATGAAACTTACGGGAATAAATACAGACATCATAACCAACGTAATGGAAACGATAGCACCTCCCAATTCACTCATGGCGTCGATAGAAGCTGTACGGGCAGACTTGTAGCCCTGGTCCAGCTTCGCATGGACGCCCTCGACGACGACGATGGCATCATCGACAACAATCGCAATGGCGAGCACCATCGCCGAAAGAGTCAGCAAGTTGATACTGAAACCAATCAACTTCAATACAAAGAAGGTTGCAATCAAAGCCACCGGAATAGCAATTGCCGGAATTAACGTAGAACGCATGTCTTGCAAGAAGATATATACTACAATAAATACCAGGATAAACGCTTCAATCAAGGTCTTGATTACTTCATGAATGGAAGCAAATAAGAAGTCGTTCGCACTCTGGGCTATGTTGATCTTCAAGCCGGCAGGTAAGGTTTCAGAATAATCGTCCAGCAAATTCTCAATGTCGCTGATGGTTTGGGTAGCATTACTACCAGCCATCTGGAACACGATACAAGTTACAGCTTTATGACCGTTTACGGAGTTGTTGAAGGTGTACATCAAGCGTCCCAACTCAATGTCGGCAATGTCTTTCAAACGGAGTACCTCACCGTTTTCCAAAGCTTTGATCACGATATTCTCAAATTCTTCGGGTTGTTGCAGGCGTCCTTTGTAGCGGATGGTGTACTGAAAACTTTGATTACCCCGCTCCCCAAACTGCCCCGGAGCAGCTTCAATGTTCTGCTCGGCCAATGAGGCTGCCACATCGTTGGGAATCAACTTGTACTGAGCCATCACGTCGGGCTTTAACCAGATACGCATAGAGTAGTCCAGACCCATTACCATGGCGTCACCCACCCCGTTTATACGTTTTACTTCCGGAATCAGGTTGATGTTGGCGTAGTTCTCTAGGAATTCAATGTTATATTGGTCTTTTTCATCATAAATGGAGAAAACCATCAGCATAGAAGTCTGCCGCTTTTGTGTGGTTACCCCCACCTTGGTTACTTCCGCCGGTAGCAGACCTTGTGCCATAGATACACGGTTCTGTACATTGACCGCAGCCATGTCGGGATCGGTTCCTTGCTTGAAGTAAACGGAAATCTCGGCAGAACCATTGTTAGAGGCATTGGAAGTCATGTACATCATGTTCTCCACACCATTAATCTGGTCTTCCAGCGGGGCAATAACAGAGTTCAATACCGTTTGGGCATTGGCACCCTGATAAGTGGCGTCTACCGAAACGGTAGGTGGTGCGATGTCCGGGTATTGGGTGATGGGCAGTGTTGCCAAACCAATAATACCCAAGATTACCATCAAGACGGAGATTACCGTTGATAGTACCGGACGGTTAATAAATCTATCTAATTTCATCTTATGAACAATTTAGGAGTTATTGAAAGGCTGTTTGAATGTTACCAGCTTTCTGATCTTGCAAAGCTTTCTGATATTCTGCTTCTTTATCAGCAGGAGTGATGGGAGCAATGCTCTGTCCGTCTCTCAAGCTTTGTACACCTTCAACGACGATTTTGTCACCGGCTTTCAGACCCTCGGTCACGTAGTAATACTTACCGTCATTCAGGCTGAACACTTTAATTTCAGTGCTTCTTAGCGTATGATCCGGTTGTAGAACAAATACAAATTTCTTGTCCTGGATTTCGGTGGTAGCCGATTGAGCAATCATGATTACATTTTGTAGCGGATTGGGGAATATTACGTTACCCGTACTTCCGCTGCGCAAGATATTGTGTTTGTTAGGAAATAAGGCACGCATGGTTACAGAACCGGTAGTCTGTTCTATGACTCCGCTGATTGTTTCCACACGACCACTGTCGGCATAGATGGTTCCGTCGATGAGTTGTAGCTGTACATCCGGCATCTTTTCCAGAATTTGCTGGGTACTGCCTCCTTCACGAATCTGCGACAATAATTGTCTTTCAGTCATAGAGAAGTAGGCATACATTTTAGATATGTCAGCCACGGTAGTTAGCGGGTTTTCGACCGAAGGACTTACCAAGCTACCTACACGATAAGGAATACTACCTACTACACCATCACTGGGACTGGTTACCCGCGTGTATGACAAGTTGTTTTTGGCATTAACCAATTGCGCCTGTGCTTGTGCCAGTTGCGCTCTTGCCTGTGCCAATTGATTTTCACCCATCTTCAGGTCATAGTCGCTGATAATGTCCTTCCGATTCAACTCACGTTTATTGCTAACAGTGAGTTCCTGTGTGTTCACGGCAGCTTTGGCTGTTTCAACAGCCGCTATCGCTGAATTTACAGCCGCTTGATATTGAATAGGGTCGATGCTGAACAACACCTGCCCTTTATGTACTACCGCACCCTCATCTACGTGCAGTTTGATGATGAAACCACTCACCATCGGACGAATTTCTACATCTTGTTTACCCTTTATGGTAGCAGGGTAGCTATTGGTTAAGTTGGCAGTGGTAGTCTTTACCTCAATTACTGCAAATTCGGGAGTCTTCCCTGTGTTTTTGTCACCTTGTCCACAACTGCTTAACAGTATCAGGCAACCTACTAATAATCCTAATCTACTCTTCATACTTTTGTTATTCTCTGTGTATAATTTACGCTTTGATTTTGGAAGGAAACTAAATGCCTTTATCTAGTTTTTTGTCTACAAAAATATTCTTTTCTCCCTACATAAGGGGTGAAAAACCTTCATTTTTAACTATGTTTTATACATAGGCAGAATCAAAAGCTTGTTTTTTGATTAAAATACTGTAAAGCATACTGCTAATTTCCGGATAACCTTTATTTTTGCACCATGTTAGATTGTAAATATCATAAAAAAATGAAACCGCTTTTGCGTCGACTGTTGGGGGGGGCTGGTATTATTGCCATACTGTACTCGTGTGCAAGTGTAGGCCGTATTGAAGGAGGTCCGTTGGACGAGACTCCTCCCCGTTTTCTGGGCAGTACTCCGGCGCCGGGCGAACTCCATATTCAAAAGAAAAAGTTTGTAATTGAATTTGATGAATTCATCAAGCTTGATAAGCCCAATGAGAAGATTGTAATCTCTCCTCCACAGGTGCAGCAGCCTGAAATAAAGGGGAGTGGAAAGAAGGTAGTCATTACCTTGCAAGATACTTTGAAGGCTAATACCACCTATACGGTGGATTTTGGAGATGCCATTCAAGATAACAATGAGGGAAATGCATTAGAGAATTTCTCTTTCTCATTCTCTACGGGTGACCGGCTGGATTCTATGGCAGTAGCCGGCATTTTGCTGAATGCAACGAACCTGGAACCGGTGAAAGGATTGTTAGTGGGGTTGCATTCTAATCTTGCCGACTCGGCTTTTACCACACTTCCTCTCGAACGGGTAGGGCGCACCGACAGCCGCGGTTACTTTTCCATTCGTGGAGTAGGGCCGGGCAATTATCACATCTTTGCCTTGCAGGATGCCGACCAGAATTTTGCTTTTACCCAGCCGACTGAAATCATTGCCTTCAATGATTCCATTATCATTCCTACGATGGAAGAACGGATGCATCAAGATACGGTTTGGATAGATTCGTTGACGGTAGATACTATTTTGGACCATCAATATACACACTTCCTGCCTGATGATATTCTATTACGTAGCTTTAAGGAAATTCACTTCTCTCAGCGTCTGGCTAAGAGTGAACGCCTCACTCCGGAGAAGTTCTCTCTATACTTCACAGCACCGGCAGATAGCTTGCCTTTGATGAAAGGATTGAACTTTGACGAGCGTAATGCGTTTGTTATAGAACAGACTACCGGGCGCAATGATACGCTCCATTATTGGATAAAAGATTCTTTGATCTATCAACAGGATACTTTAAAGATGAGTCTGACGTATCTTTATACGGATAGTCTGAAGCAATTGGTTCCGCGTACGGATACACTGAAGCTGCTTTCCAAGCTTACTTATGGAAAGTTGCAGAAGCAAAAGCAGGAAGCAAAGGAAAAATTGCAGAAAGAACGGGAAAAGAGACAGAAGAAGAACGGTGATGAAGTGGAGAAACCGGAAACCGAATTTTTGCCGGTGGATGTATATGCTCCTTCTGCCATGGATGTGTATGATTACATCACTTTTTCCTTTACGGAGCCATTGGCGAGTATAAACAAGGATGCTATTCACTTGAAGCAGAAAATAGATACTTTGTGGAAGGATGTGGAGTTTGACTTTGTTCATGATTCAATAGACTTGAAACGCTACCATGTGGCTGCCGAGTGGGAACCGGATGAAAGCTATGCGTTGGAGGTGGATTCTACTGCCGCACAAGGTCTGTACGGATTATGGACGGATAAGGTCAGGAAAGAATTTAAGGTGAAGAAGCTGGAAGAATACGGACAGATATTCTTTAACGTACACGGTGTGGACACGTCTGCTTTCGTTGAATTGCTGGACGGACAAGATAAGGTGTTGCGTGTGGTGCCGGTGGTGGAAGGAAAAGCCGATTTCTACTACTTGAATCCGGGCAAATACGGAGCGCGATTAGTAGAGGATACAAACGGAAATGGTGTTTGGGATACAGGTAGTTATGCCGAAAAGCGTCAACCGGAAATGGTTTACTATTATCCGATGGTACTCGAGCTGAAAGCAAACTTTGATTTAACCCAAGAATGGAATATCTTTGAAAAGACCTTGGATAAACAAAAACCGGAGGAATTAAAAAAACAAAAGCCTGATGAAGACAAAAAGAATAAAAACAGAAATAACCAGAATAGCCGCACTAACAACAATAGCCGCAACAGCGGTCGTAACAGTGGGCAGGGGCGTAGTTATTAAACAGCGACGGTTGTTTGCTTTGGGACTCCTAACAGGAGTTCTCTGTCTGATGACTACCGGGTTTGCCCAGGCTCAGTGTGCAGCCAAGAATGAAGCATTCAAATCGGGTGAGCACGTTATGTACGACTTGTATTTCAACTGGAAGTTCATCTGGAAGAAAGTGGGCATGGCGAGTCTTACGACGAATAGCACTACCTATCGTTCGCAACCTGCTTTCCGTTTCAACCTGCTTTCTGTAGGGAGTAAGAAGACTGACTTCTTCTTTAAGATGCGTGATACACTGACTTGTTACGTCACTGAAAAGTTGGAGCCTCTTTACTTTCGGAAGGCTGCTGAGGAGGGCGACCGCTATACGGTGGATGAAGCATGGTTTTCCTACGATGGCGGTCTATCGAGTGTAAAGCAGAAGCGCACTTGGCATAAGCCTGTTCGTCCTACGCAGGAGATGGAATACAGTGACAGTCGTTGTATCTTCGATATGTTGAGCATCTTGGCGCAAGCGCGTTCTTACGATCCAAAGGATTATAAGGTTGGCGAGAAGATACTTTTTCCTATGGCAACGGGCCGTAAGGTAGAGGAGCAAACGCTGATTTACCGTGGCAAGGAAAATGTGAAAGCGAATAATGATACAACTTATCGTTGCCTGGTGTTTTCTTTTGTAGAATATAAGAAAGGAAAAGAGAAGGAAGTCATTACCTTCTTTGTATCCGATGACAAAAACCACCTGCCTATCCGTCTGGATATGTATCTCAACTTTGGGTCGGCAAAGGCTTTCTTTAAAAGTGTACGAGGAAATCGCTATCCCATGACCTCGGTGGTGGAAAAGAAATGAGTGAGCGGTTAACCGCCACTCGCCTCCCTTGTTCCGTTGAGAAGTAGAGAGGCGAGTACCGTTTTTATTTATTCAATTTCCATTCACATCCTTCCTTACCATCCTTAATCTCGAATCCGAGAGCAGTAAGTTCGTTGCGAATCTTGTCGCTGGTTGCCCAGTCTTTGTTGGCTTTTGCCTTCATACGCTCTTCCAACAACATATCTACTACCTTGCCGAAGGCAGCTTCGCGTTCTTCGTTGGAAGCATTGTCTTCTGTTAAACCCAGAACGTCGAAACAGAAAAGGTGGAACGTTTCCTTCAACTCTTTCAGGTCATCCGCTGTAACGGTATCGTTGCCGGCGAGGATGTTGTTCACCATGCGGGCGCCATCAAAGAGGTGAGCAATGACGATCGGAGAGTTCAGGTCATCGTTCATGGCTTCGTAGCACTTCTCACGCAGAGCCTTTGCCGCTACTGTAGAGACAGCTGCAGGGGTAATTCTATCGAGTCCATGAATGGCATCCATGAGCCTTGACAAGCCTTTCTCTGCAGCTTGCAGGGCTTCGTTGCTGAAGTCCACCGTACTGCGGTAATGCGCCTGTAACGTAAAGAAACGGATGGTCATCGGAGTGTAGGCTTGCTCCAACAATGGATGCGTGCCCTTGAAAAGTTCTTCAAGCGTGATGAAGTTGCCGTAAGATTTACCCATCTTCTGTCCGTTGATGGTCAGCATATTGTTGTGCATCCAGTAGTGCACCATATCGTCACCTTGAGAAGCGACGGATTGGGCTATTTCGCATTCGTGATGAGGGAATACGAGATCCATGCCGCCTCCGTGAATGTCGAAGTGTTCACCTAAGTACTTTTTGCCCATAGCCGTACATTCGGCATGCCAGCCGGGGAATCCCTCACTCCATGGACTGGGCCAGCGCATGATGTGCTCCGGTTGTGCACATTTCCACAAGGCGAAGTCGGCGGGATTGTGTTTCTCGCTTTGTCCGTCCAAGCTGCGAGTCGCATTAAGCACATCGTCGAGGTTGCGTCCGGAGAGTTTGCCGTAATGATGATCTTTGTTGTATTTAACTACATCAAAATAAACGGAGCCTTCACTTTCGTAAGCATATCCGTTCTTTATAATTTCTTTTACAAGTTCTATTTGCTCGATGATATGTCCGCTGGCATGGGGTTCGATGCTGGGTGGCAACACGTTCAGTGTTTCCATTGCTTTGTGGTAGCGGTTGATGTAATATTGCGCCACTTCCATGGGTTCGAGTGACTCCAGACGGGCTTTCTTGGCAATCTTGTCTTCGCCTTCGTCGGCATCGTGCTCCAGATGGCCTACGTCGGTGATGTTGCGTACATAGCGTACCTTGTAGCCCATATGGGTGAGGTAGCGGAATAACAAGTCAAAAGTGATGGCAGGACGTGCGTGTCCCAAGTGTGGATCACCGTAAACGGTGGGACCGCAAACATACATACCTACATGGGGAGCATGAAGGGGCGTGAATAATTCCTTTTTTCTATTTAGGGTGTTGTAAATGGTCAGTTGTTGTTCCATAACGTTTGATTATTAATTCTTTTTAAAATACAAAGTTATAATAAATCTGTGATAATTTCTGCCTTTTCTATGGGAAATAGTCAATAAGGTCCTTTTATCTGCCTCTTTCTCATTACGACTCGAGGTTCTTCCCATGACGACTGAAAGGGTTTCCCATTACGACTGAAGCCCTTTCCCATGACGACTGAAAGACCTTCCCACTACGATGAAAATAGGTGGGACTATAAGGTGATTGAGAATGAGGAGGTTAATCTGTGATGTTTGTTGGAAGGACAGGGTGATCTTCCCAGTTATATTCTTGGGTGTAATAATCGTATACGGGCGCTTCTGTGATGCCGCTTTTTGTAAAGAGATCGGCAATGGCAGTTTGCTCTGCCGGCGAAAGAGAACGTTCTTTGTGCAGGATGCGGTAATAAGTTGTTTTGGGGTATAACTCATTGAACCGTCTTTTCATTTCGAGTGCTTTCTTGTAGGGAATGTGATCGAAAAAGGTGGTAATTCCCCAAGCATAACGGAGCTTCTCAGTACTTCTGAAATAAGGACACTGTTCGGATTCCTTGGGGTAGTTGGACGGGCTTACCGTCAGGATGGCTGAAACGTCTTGGGGGACATGTAGTGCTGTGAGGTGGCGCAGGCAATTTTCGCTTCGAGGGCAAGCCGGATGAAGGCAATGGATGAAGTGAAAAGGTACGGCTTGATAATTAAAATCGTCTTCCATGTTAATCTGTTCAATCATTTTATAGAGGCAAAAGTAATCAATGAATATTCCCTTTATTACTTTTTGCCTATGAAGTCAAATAAGCGGCTCTTGCTGGGCATGCGGGATGCCCTTTTGATAGAGTAGGGCAGCGCATGCAGTTGCTTTTTACGCAGAAGACGGAGGGCTGTTGAATGAAGGCATCACCATACGGCTGCTTCACGACTGTTTAGTTTCAACATCTCTTCTATGTATTCTCTGGTATTGCTGAGGCGGGGTATTTTATGCTGCCCACCGAGTTTTCCTTTGCTATCCAGCCAATCATGGAAAAGATTAGGTCGGGCAATGATGATTTCCAACGGCTGTAAAGCAAGATTGTTTTGCCGTTTGGCTTCGTAGTCGGAGTTGACTTCCTTCAATGTTTCATCCAGTATGCTGGCAAACTTTTCCAGATCATTGGGCATTTGCGCAAATTCTATCATCCATTGATGACGGCATTTGGCATGCTTGTCCATGAAGACGGGAGCCGCTGAGTAGTCTATAATCTGAGCACCGGTCTGCGTACATGCTCTGGCAAGTCCTTTTTCGGCATTGTCCACAATCAACTCTTCACCAAAAGCATTGATGAAATGTTTGGTACGTCCGGTAATGACAAATTTATAGGGATTCTTGGATGTAAACTTAACGGTGTCTCCAATCATGTAGCGCCATAGTCCGGCAGAAGTAGAAATCACCATCGCATAATTCTTGTTCAGCTCTATCTCTTCCAAACAATAGGCGCGTGGGTTCTCTTTTCCAACCTCCTCAAAGGGGATGAATTCATAGAACACACCGTAGTCTATCATCAATAGCATGGAAGGATCGTTCAGATCGTTCTGAGTTGCAAAATAGCCTTCAGATGCATTGTAGGTTTCTACATAGTGCATCTTACTGCTGCGGATTACCTCTTTGTATTGCTCGCGATAAGGCGTAAAAGCTACCCCACCGTGGAAGAAGACTTCCAGGTTCGGCCATAACTCTTCCAGACTTTGTTTGCCGGTCTTCTCAAGGAGGTGTTTGATGAGCACAAGCATCCAGGAAGGTACTCCGGAGAGGTTGCTGACATTCGCGTGGATGGTTTCGTTGGCAATGGCTTCCATCTTGGGTTCAAAATGCTCCATCAGGGCCGTTTGCTTACTGGGCACGCGGACAAAGTTGACCAGCGGATTGATGTTTTCAATCAAGATGGCGGAAAGGTCGCCCACAAGGCTGTGGTTCGTGTTCAGGTTGGGGGCATGGCTCCCTCCTAAAATAAGACCTTTACCGGAGAAGAAGCGACTGTCCGGGTTTTGCCCCAAATAGAGGGCAACAGCATCTCTGCCTCCTTTGTAATGCGTGTCGTGCAAGGACTCTTTGCTGACGGGTAAGAACTTACTTTTGTCATTGGTAGTGCCCGATGACTTAGCAAACCAGCGTATTTCCGAAGGCCAGAGTAGGTTCTGCTCGCCTGCGCGCAGGCGGGTTACATAGGGCTTTACCTCTTCGTAAGTTTGTATAGGAAGGCGTTGTTTGAAATCTTCATAAGTACGGATAGAAGCATAATCGTACTTTTTTCCCCATTCGGTATGTGTCGCCATGCTGACGAGGCGTTCTAACACACGTTGCTGCAACGCACCGGCATGTTCGGTGTATTGTTCGATTTCTTTCAGACGGGGAGCAAAATATACTCTATTCAGAAACTTTGTAATATTCATCGTTCTTGTTGAAATCTAATTTAAAATGCAAAATTAATCTTATTTATCGTCATCTCTATCTTTTTTCTGTTTTTTTTCTATCTTTACGTCCGCATTTGGATCGGCTGATAGCGTGGTTGCGAGAGAATATACTACTGTACATTATCATCTTATCCCAATTACCACTTTATAACTCTTCGCTTATGAGAATCGGTATTTTGACTTCAGGAGGTGACTGCCCCGGCATCAATGCTACCATACGGGGTGTATGCAAAACAGCCATCAATCATTACGGAATGGAAGTAATAGGTATTCACAGCGGTTTTCAAGGATTACTGACTAAAGATGTGGAATTGTTTACCGAAAAATCGTTATCGGGCTTGTTGAATCTTGGCGGAACGATGTTGGGTACTTCACGTGAGAAGCCATTTAAGAAGACCGGGGTGATGTCTGACGTTAACAAACCTGCTTTGATAGAGCAGAATATAAAAGAACTGGGTCTGGATTGTGTGGTTTGCATCGGTGGAAACGGTACGCAGAAGACTGCTGCAAAGCTGGCTGCCATGGGGCTGAATGTTGTTTCTGTACCCAAAACAATTGATAACGATATCTGGGGAACTGATTTCTCTTTTGGATTCGACTCTGCGGTGAATATTGCCACGGATGCCATTGACAGATTGCATTCTACTGCCAGCTCCCACAAGCGTGTGATGGTGATTGAGGTGATGGGGCATAAAGCTGGTTGGATTGCTCTCTATTCGGGCATGGCAGGCGGTGGTGATGTGATTCTGATTCCGGAAATCCCTTACCATATTCGCAACATTGGCGAGACGATTCTGAATCGATTGAAGAAAGGGAAACCTTATTCCATTGTGGTGGTTGCCGAGGGCATCCGAACGGATGGACACAAGCGTGCAGCGGAGTATATTGCACAGGAAATAGAATATGAAACAGGCATTGAGACGCGTGAAACAGTGTTAGGCTATATTCAACGCGGAGGTTCACCTACTCCTTTTGATCGCAATTTATCTACTCGTATGGGAGGACATGCTACAGAGTTGATAGCGAATGGAGAGTTCGGGCGCATGATTACTTTGAAAGGGAATGAGATAGACTCGGCACCGTTAGAGGAGATAGCTGGTAAGCTGAAGCTGGTGACGGAAGATCATGACTTAGTTGTCCAAGGGCGTAGAATGGGAATCTGCTTCGGTTGAGACTTCTACTGCAGAAACTTCTTCCTTTGGCATTTCTTCTGTAGCTTGATTCTGCTCCTTGGCTGCCTGAATTTCTTCCTTGAAGGCATCATCTACTTTAAGTTTCTTCAAGGCCATTTTTGCGGCATTCTGCTGTGATTCCTTCTTGGAATAGCCGGTGCCTGTGCCTGCTGAGATGCTTTCTATGCGGATTTCTGTGTGGAACATCGGGTTGTAGTCTTCATCAAGAAGTTGCTCGATCAGCTCAAAAGATACTTCCATCTTATTCTTCTGACTCCATTCAATCAATTTAGATTTGAAGTTGACCTCTTTACGTGACATCTTGTCGAGGTCGATGTAGTTCTTGAATATCTTCTCTTCCATGAAGAGTTTGCAGCGATCGTAGCCTTGGTCGAGGTATATGGCACCTATAAATGCCTCGAATGCGTTGCCATACATATAGCTGTTGTGTGATGAAGAGCGCGTGGAGTATTTTACCAGCTTGTCCAGTCCTATTTCAACTGCCAGTTTGTTGAGTGTTTCTCGTTGCACAATCTTGGAGCGTGTATTTGTGAGGAAGCCTTCACGACGACCTTCGAAATGTTTATAGACAATATCTCCTACGATGGCATCAAGTATGGCATCTCCTAAGAATTCCAGCCGTTCATTGTTCAATGGACGCCCTTTTTCAGAACGTATGGAAGTGGATTTATGCAGTAATGCCTGCTGATAAATCTGAATGTTGTGCGGGAAAAAGCCCAGTATCTTATAAAAACAAAGATAAGACCTTCTATCCTTGCGGAACAAAAGCCTTATCTTGTCTATTTGATTACGTAACACGACCTATTATTATTCTGCGTACTTCTTAAAAATAACACAGGCATTATGACCGCCAAATCCAAATGTATTGGACAAGGCTACGTTTACTTCGCGCTTTTGAGCTTGGTTGAACGTGAGGTTCAAGTCATAGTCGATGTTTTCGTCATTATCACCCTCTTCGTGGTTGATGGTCGGAGGTACAATGCCGTTCTTAATCGCAAGGATACTTGCAATGGCTTCTACCGCACCGGCAGCGCCGAGCAAGTGACCAGTCATGGATTTAGTTGAACTGATGCTCAACTCATAAGCATGTTGGCCAAATACCTCTTTGATGGCTTTGACTTCTGATATATCACCTACGGGAGTAGATGTACCGTGAACATTGATATAATCTACTTCGTTGGGGTTCATTTCTGCATCTTCCAATGCATTTTGCATCACTAACTTGGCTCCTAAACCTTCCGGATGAGAAGCTGTGAGGTGATGAGCGTCGGCTGACATGCCTACGCCTGCCACTTCCGCGTAAATCTTAGCACCCCGTGCTTTGGCATGTTCCAATTCTTCCAGAATCAGACATCCGCCACCTTCACCCATCACGAAACCGTCACGGCTTGCACTGAACGGACGAGAGGCTGTTTCAGGAGAATCATTGCGGGTTGACAATGCATGCATGGCGTTGAAACCACCTACACCACAAGCGGCAATAGCAGCTTCCGAACCGCCCGTTACGATGGCATTAACCTTACCCAAACGGATCAGATTGAATGCATCCGCAATAGCGTTCGTTGAAGTCGCACATGCAGAGCAAGTTGCGTAGTTAGGACCGTGAAAACCATACATGATAGAAATTTGTCCGGCTGCAATGTCCGAAATCATCTTAGGGATGAAGAACGGATTGAACCTAGGACCATTTTCTTTACCTGTCAAAGCATAGTTACCTGCTTCTTCTTCGAATGTACGGATACCACCGATACCAGCACCAAAGATGACACCGATTCTGTTTAAATCCTCATTTTCGATATCAAGACCGGAATCACCCACCGCTTCTTTGGCTACTGCAATGGCATATTGTGTGTATAAATCCATCTTGCGGGCCTCTTTACGGTCTATATATTTGGTGGCATCGAAGTCTTTCACTTCGCATGCAAATTGAGTCTTGAAAAGGGATGCGTCGAAATGAGTAATAGGTCCCGCTCCACTAACCCCATTCACTAGGTTTTCCCAAAACTCGGGAATACTATTGCCAATAGGAGTAATGGCGCCGAGACCTGTTACTACAACTCTTTTTAATTCCATGTTATAAGCTAATGGATAAAATTACTTAGCGTGTTCTTCGATGTAAGATACAGCATCACCTACAGTGCCAATCTTTTCAGCTTGGTCATCAGGTATAGAGATACCGAATTCTTTTTCAAATTCCATGATAAGTTCTACAGTGTCAAGAGAATCTGCTCCTAAATCGTTAGTGAAGCTAGCTTCGATTGTAACTTCTGATTCTTCGACGCCTAATTTGTCGACGATAATCGCTTTCACTCTTGATGCAATTTCAGACATAACTTTAAGTTTTTAATTAATAATTAGTTTTATTTCTTTAAATTTGCGGTGCAAAGGAATAAATATTTATTGTTCTTCGCAAATATTTAATGAATTAAATGCACTATTTTGCACAATTTTCACGATTTTGTGCACAAAACAAAGGGGTTATGAAGAAAAAGATTGCAATTTTAGCTTCAGGAAGTGGAACGAATGCAGAGAACATTATTCGTTATTTTCGGGAAAAAGGTTCTGCTGATGTACGTTTGGTTTTGACTAATCGACAGAATGCGTTTGTTTTAGAACGTGCGAAAGCCTTGGAAGTGCCTGGTTTTTACTATTCTAAAAGTGATTGGGAGAGTGGAAGGACTATTTTGTCAATGCTGCAGGAGTATCATATCGACTTTGTAGTATTGGCCGGTTTTCTGGCACGTGTGCCGGATGATATTTTGCATGCTTATCCCCATAAAATGATAAATATACATCCTTCACTACTCCCGAAGTTTGGTGGAAAGGGGATGTATGGCGATCGTGTGCACGAAGCAGTTATTGCAGCCGGAGAAAAGGAGAGTGGCATTACGATTCATTATACGAATGAGAACTACGATGAAGGGGCTGTTATTTGTCAGAAGAAGTGTCCGGTACTACCGGGAGATACTCCGGAGGAGTTGGCACAACGCATCCATAAACTGGAATATGACAGTTATCCAAAGATAATAGAAGAGCTGGTTCAGTCTCTTTGATTTGGAAGAGGGCATAGCTTGATTGTATAAGCTTCCTTCTCTCTTCGTAAGGGATAATCTCCACGCAGCTTTTCGAATTGCTCCGGATGACTTTTCAAAGCTCGGCTGTCTTTTCGTGGGTCATACATTTGTAAATACGCCTCTTCTATGCTAGTGGCCATGAGGGTAGAGTTCTCAGGTTGGGGAGGGATGATCTGGTAATTGGCTGTTAGGTTGAAATAGTGACAGAGTGCGTCCAATGACATACGTGTAGCATTTGCTTTTCCATCAGCTGAATAACCGGCAATATGGGGTGTTCCAACAAACACCTTATTTAATAAGGTAGGATGGATGTCGGGCTCATTTTCCCAAACATCAATAATGGCATCTGAGATAGCTCCACATTCCAGTGCATTGAGAAGAGACGTTGTCTGGATTACTTCTCCACGGGAAGTATTGATGATGACCGGGCAGCGTTTTAGGTGGTGGAAGAAGGCATCGTCTGCCAAATGGAATGTTTTATACCTGCCTTCCTTATATAAAGGTACATGGAAGGTCAGTACGTCACATTTTTCTGCCAGAGTTTGCAAAGAAGTGAAAGCGGCATTGCCCTCTTTGTCTTGTCGGGGAAGGTCGTTCAATAATACTTGCATTCCTAATTCATGGGCTACTTGTGCTACTTTACGACCCACGTTTCCAACTCCGATGATGCCAATCGTCATCTCTGATAACTTTTTACCTTTGGATAGTTGTAATAGCAAAAGGGAGGATTGCAGGTATTGAGCTACTGAGGCAGAGTTACATCCGGGAGCATTCGTCCAGGTGATGCCCGCTTCGTGGCAATATTCAGTATCGATATGATCAAATCCAATGGTGGCAGTGGCGATGAAGCGGACATTGCTACCTTCCAATAATTGACGGTTGCAGTGTGTACGTGTGCGAATAATCAAGGCATCTGCCTCTTTGACCAATGCAGGGGTGAAGTCTTTACCGGGAACAAATACTACTTGATCAGCTATCTCTTCGATAGCTTCTTTGATAAAAGGTATTTGGTTGTCAACAATGACTTTCATCATTTTAATGCAATTGTTTGATGCCATTAGGCGTTTCTATAATGCCACTCTTACAAGTATTGCGCCTGATATTTATGTTCTTTTTTATTGATTCTTTTGTCTTATATGGGCGCTTGTGGTCTAAATGTATAACAATCGCTGAATAACGAATTTGTTTTGACTTTATCCCTAAATTGAATAGGCGTTCACCAAATTCACGGTCTTGTCCCCCGTATTGCATTTCTTCATTGAAACCATTTATTTCTAATAAATCTTTTCTCCATCCGGAAGCATTACACCCATTCCAGGTGGCCTTTGTAGTAGTAATGGCATTCATGAGGCGAGCAAAAGAGGTGCTTTTTACGAGTTTGGTACATTTGAAATTGCATTTCATCTGTTTTTCTCTCAGCCATGAAATGGAAAAAGCGTTACCGTTTTCTACGTCCTCTTGTCTAAGTGCCAGACTAATATCCATTGGTAGCTTAAAATAGCCTCCAGAAAGAAAATGGCCTTTCTCTGCATATTCCAGATGCGTAGCAATGAAGTCTTTTCGGGGAATGCAGTCTTGGTCTGTAAAGATGAGATAATCTGATTGAGAAGCTATAAGAGCACTGTTTAATATACGCGATTTTTGAAAGCCATTGTCTTCATGCCACACGTGTTTAATTGGAAGTTTGTCTTTGAAACTTTCAATCAAAAGTCGGGTGTCATCTCTGGAACCGTCATCTGCGATAACTATTTCGTCTGCCGGGTGTGTTTGGTAAATATATCCCCAAAGAACTTTTTCAAGCCATGCAGGGTTATTGTATGTCGAAATAATGACGCCTACACTGAAATTGGTTGATTTCATACTTTTCACTGCAATTATTGGACAAAGATAGATTATTTCAGTCCATGTAGCCAACGATATTCATTAATTTTCTCTTTCTGTTTCATTATCTTGCGTAAAACGAGGGGTATCTGTCTATTTTTCTTTAGCGTTTTCATCTGACAACAATGAAAGGTAATTATCTAAAGATTTAGTGATGGAGAATTTGTCTAATGAAAGGGTGGAATGTGCACTGTTTAATACTTGTAAGGGAACTTCTCCGTAAAAAGAAGCCCATTGGGAATAAGTGCTCGGCGGACCAATGATATAGTCACATTTAGAAAGTGCATATAAGTCAACTAACATATCCTTTCCTTTTTGCATTAGGGTATTGCATTGGCTAAAGAAATGTAGGTCAATCGGTTCGTTTGAACAGATGAGAAAGCGAACCCGCTTATTTTGTTCTTCAAATATTTTTTTTAAATGAAGCATGTATTGGTGGTAAACGTCTAATTCATAAAAATAAATTCCATTTCTATAGGTTCGATAATCTCCGCGTCGAATGTGTACTCCAATGGTCAACATATCAGCGTCTGTGTTGTGAAGCAGATGATTTATTTGTTCCCAAACGCTTTCAGAAGGAGAAAAGAGAAAACGAAGATGTGGAGCATGCTTGTTGATATAAGCTTGATCTTGACGAGCTTCCTTCCATTTTGAATTAAAAAGATATCTTAGTGGTTGGTGTAGAGGTACCTTCTCATTGGGTCTAATTACGAGATGAGTGAATTTATTTATGCATCTAATCACCGCATTAAAGATCTTGCTTTGGATACTTGGTCTTATTTGGCTATCTATCCAATAGGAATGTATTCCTTCTTTTTCCAGATTTGGAAAAAGAGAATTGTAGCCTTTATATTGAAACAAAAAACATACGGATTCATTCGCTTCTAAGGCATAAGACAATGCTGGAAGATACGTAAAGAGGCGATTGCACAGTTGGTTAGAGTGTTTGCTTATTACAATCATAATGGAGCTGCTTTTTTGAAAGACTTGTGAATGACTAATAGAGAAATGAGATTCTTTCTCTCTAAAATGTGTCGGCAGTCTACTTTTTCTGTTTTTATAATTTTATAGACTTTAAGGGCTTCATCTCTGGAGTTATTTATCTTTTTTAAATGAGGGAAAGGTTATAGATCTGAATTTCGAAGCATGTTTTTTCCGTAGTGACTCATAATCCATGCATTCACCGTAACTGAAGGATTTTTGCAACCAAGGTAAATGTACTTTCTCCTGAATAGGAACAAAATTCCCAAATAACTCAAACTCGGAAAAAGCAGATATATCTGTTGAGTCAAGGCTTTTCCAAATGGCCTCATCCCATTTTAATGGAAAGTGATGAAGTTCTATCTGTTTTCTTAAATCAGCTAATAGTTCACGTTCAAAAACCATCTTGTGGGCTATATATGATAGGTGAGTGTGGGGATATTTCCCTGTCAACCTTTCAATGTTTGTATAGTAAGGCTCATGATATTGCACGCTTTGATAAAAGACAAGTTTCCTGTTTGGAGTTATGAATGTATGTGGCTGTAGCAAGATATGATCTGCATCTATTACTATAAAATAGGGACTTTTACCTATCTTCCCGGATAATTTAAGTAGTTGTTGGAAGATCCATCCTGTTCGATCCCGTTTGGGGTTTCCAGCATAAAAAGGTTCTCTTTCTTTGGGAGTATAGCCTAAAACTTCTTTTTCATTGATGAAATGAAGTTGATGTTTTGTGCAAAAAGTTCTTGTCTCTTCTGAATCAGGAGATATAATATAGATAGCAGCAATATGATGACATATGCAATTCTTGACTCCTTCAAGGCAGAGTGGGAGAATCGCAAGGTCTTTTTCGCATACAGGTATTATGATGTCTATATCCGTATGAAGCGGAGAATAATTAGATTTTTTACGTATAACTTCATATAGATAGCAGAGTTTACGTCTTATTTTAGGAAATGTTTTCATGAACGCTTTATAATCGATTTTATTTTACGTTTTCTTTTTCTTTGTTTCTCAAAATTATTTAGGATGATTTCTGCTTGATGGATACTTTGGGAGATATTCCATTGACGAAGATATGCATATTTCTCAATTATATATTGGAATAATTCCCGATGGAAAGTTAAGCGTTTTAGATTATCTAAACACTCATTAGAGGATGGATGGGATTTGAAGATAGAGCGATTTGTGTCGATAACAGTGAATTTCAATTCTCCTTGCTCGTCTCTGCGGTAAAGGATATTGCTATTGTTTAAGTCTCCATGTAGAAAACCCCTAGTATGCATTTCTACGCAAAAAGCAGCTAGGGATGTCGCGAAGTCTTTATCGAAATTTGAGTTTTCTGCTAATGCGGTATTTATAGATGGATCGTCACAAACGGTCGATATAAAGTAACAGTCATTTAATAAACCGTATTTTTTCTTTTCAATATATGCAATCTCTTCTGGAGTATCTATTCCTAACTCTAGAAGTTTAGCTGCGAATAGATAAGCTTTTTCTGCTTTACTTTTCTCCCAGAAGGTATAAGCTATTTTTTGAAAGATATTAGGCGTTTTGTATTTTTTGACAATCCAATCTCCATGTTCTGTATGGAATCGCTTTACTAAGTTTCGACCTTTGTAAACTGTTTTGCCATGGGTGTCAAATAGAGTAAGTAGTTGAACTATGGAGGCTTTTGCAGATTGGTATTTAGGATGAACTACAATCTTCATGCGGTTATAATCGTTTCAATTTTATC
>CALYZE010000015.1 GCA_945607605.1 uncultured Bacteroides sp. | reverse complement strand
TAGTACTTATTTCTTTATCTTCTGCTTATCTTTGTCAACGGTGCTTAACCGACATATCTTCACAAACTTAAACATATTTATTTACCATGAAGAAACATCTTATGACCGGATTGTTGGCCGCCTTAGCTTTAACAGCAAATGCACAATCCTTTAAAGAGTGGCAAGACCCGGAAATCAATGCCGTAAATCGTGCAACTATGCACACTAACTACTTTGCTTATGAATCAGTAGATGCAGCAAGCAGAGGTGCGAAAGAACAATCCTCCTATTTCATGACTTTGAACGGTACATGGAAATTCTTTGGGGTGAAGAATACTGATGCTCGTCCCGTAGATTTTTGGAAAGTTGACTTTAATGACAAAGGATGGAGCACTATGCCCGTTCCTGGTGTCTGGGAACTGAATGGCTTTGGCGATCCTATCTATGTAAATACAGGTTATGCTTGGCGCAATCAGTTCAATAATAATCCTCCGCAGGTGCCTACAGAAAATAATCATGTGGGATCTTATCGTCGTGAAATAACTGTTCCGGCCGACTGGGGAGGGAAAGAAATTATCGCTCACTTCGGTTCGGTTACTTCTAATATCTACTTATGGGTGAACGGTCGTTATGTGGGTTATAGCGAAGACAGTAAACTTGAAGCCGAATTCAATCTGACTCCTTACTTGAAAGTAGGTCAGAAGAATCTAATTGCTTTTCAAGTGTTCCGCTGGTGCGATGGCACTTACCTCGAAGACCAGGATTTCTTCCGTTACAGTGGCGTAGGTCGCGATTGCTATCTCTATGCCCGTGACAAGAAACGTATTGAAGATATTCGCGTTACTCCCGATCTGGATGCTGCCTATAAGAATGGTACTTTGAAGGTAGCACTCAGTCTTAAAGGGAATGGCAATGTCAATCTTGAACTCCTTGATGCAGCGGGTAAACTGATTGCTACAGAAACAGCAAAGGGAGCTGGAACTGTTACAATGAATATCGAAAATCCAGCTAAGTGGACTGCCGAGACTCCCTATCTTTATACCTTGCGCGCTACTTTGCAAGGTGGTAGCGAAGTGATTCCTGTAAAGGTAGGATTCCGTAAGATCGAACTGAAGGATTCTCAAATATTAGTAAACGGTCAGCCTGTCCTCTTTAAAGGCGCCAACCGTCATGAGCTAGATCCTGACAATGGTTATTATCTATCGCCCGAACGCATGATCCAAGATATTCAGATCATGAAGAAATTCAATATCAATGCTGTTCGTACTTGTCACTACCCTGATGATAATTTGTGGTACGACCTCTGTGATGAATATGGTATTTACGTTGTTGCCGAGGCAAATGTGGAATCTCATGGAATGGGCTATGGTGATAAAACTCTTGCCAAGCGTTCTGATTACAAGAAAGCTCATATGGAACGCAACCAGCGCAATGTGCAACGCAGTTTTAATCATCCCAGTGTTATTTTTTGGTCATTGGGTAATGAAGCCGGTTATGGTCCTAATTTTGAAGCTGCTTATGATTGGATAAAAGCAGAAGACAACAGCCGTGCGGTACAATACGAACAAGCTCGTAAAGATGGTAAAACAGATGTTTTCTGTCCGATGTATTATGGCTATAAGGATTGTCAGGATTATTGTGAAGATGCTACGATGAAGTTACCTTTGATTCAATGTGAATATGCTCATGCTATGGGCAATTCTCAAGGCGGATTTAAGGAATACTGGGATTTAGTTCGTAAATATCCGAAATTCCAAGGTGGATTTATTTGGGATTTTGTCGATCAGTCTGTGCGCTGGACCGGTAAGAAGGGTAAGATGATTTATGCATACGGAGGTGACTTCAACCGTTTTGATGCCAGTGATACCAACTTCTGCGACAATGGCCTTATCAGCCCCGACCGTGTTCCGAATCCTCACATGTATGAAGTAGGACGTATCTACCAGGACATCTGGACTACTCCTGCCGATTTAGCAAATGGAGAGATCAATGTATTCAATGAATATTTTTTCCGCGATCTTTCTGCTTATTATTTAGAATGGGAAGTGCTGAAAGGTGGAAAAGTGTTGCGTAGTGGTCGCATAGATCAACTCAATGTTGCCCCTCAGCAAACAGCAAAAATCAAATTAGATTTGGGCAAAACATGTCAATGTACAGAATGGTTGCTCAACGTTTCTTATAAACTGAAGAATAGTGAAGGTTTGCTTTCTGCCGGTTATACGGTTGCTAAGGAACAGCTGATTTTGAATCCTTATCAGGCAACTCCCATGGAACTAAAGAACAAGGAACAAAGTAATATTGCAGTCTCAGCGCCTACAGTGCAGGAGAATGACAGAACTTATCTTATTATCAGCGGTGATGTTTATCATCTCGAATTCAATAAGCATTCCGGTTTCTTGTCTAAGTATGAAGTGAATGGTGAGAATCTCATTAAAGAAGGTGAGGCCTTGAAACCTAATTTCTGGCGTGCTCCTACTGATAATGACTTCGGTGCCAATCTTCAACGTAAATATGTAGCTTGGAAAAACCCGGAAATGAAACTGACCGCATTCAATCAACGTACTGAAAATAGCCAAGTGATTGTTGAAGCTGCTTACGACATGCCTTCAGTATCTGCTAAACTGAATCTAACTTATGTAATCAATAATGAAGGTGCTATCAAGGTTACTCAGAAAATGACAGCCGACAAGGATGCTGAAGTTTCGAATTTGTTCCGCTTTGGTATGCAACTGCCTATGCCTCGTGACTTTGAGACAGTGGAATACTACGGTCGCGGGCCGGTAGAAAATTATATTGACCGCAATCATTGTACAGATCTAGGTATCTATCGCCAAAGCGTTTCCGAACAGTTCTATTCTTATATCCGTCCGCAAGAAAACGGAACAAAGACTGATATTCGTTGGTGGAAGACATTGAATTCGGCAGGTAGTGGTATCAAAGTAGTATCTTCCAACCCATTCTCTGCCTCAGCTCTGCACTACACCATTGAATCTTTGGATGAAGGTTGGAGTAAGCAACAAGGTCACTCTTCTGAAGTGGAAGAGGCTGACTTGACTAATCTTTGCATCGATAAGATACAGGCTGGTCTTGGTTGTGAGAATAGTTGGGGACGTATTGCACGCCCGGAATATCAGGTGCCTTATGGTGATTATGAATTTACATTCATTTTGACACCGGTAAAACATAGCATCGGATTGAATTTTTAGAGACAGATTGCACGGATAAATAGAATTGTCTTTATATAGAAAAGCTTTGCATCGATTTAATAAATTGGTACAAAGCTTTTCTCGCTTCTTTTTGATATTTAAGCATGGTAGCTTATACACATATAAGTGCATACGGTAACACTTATAAGAGTGTAGGCCAACGCAGATAAGAGTGTAGGCCAACGCAGATAAGAGCGTAAGCCAACGCAGATAAGTGTGTAAACTGTAGCGAATATAGGTGCTGTAGAAATAATGGTTTCTGAACGAAAACACAAATGATTGTACATACTTCTATGCAAGAGTTCCATAACTTTTCTTACTTTTGCTGAGAATAATGGCATGAAAAACTTAAGAATAAGACTATTAAATTTAGATGCGACTTTTTTTCATCGTTATATAAGATGAGAAAGTCTTACTTGTAAAAAAGAAAATTGAAGCTAGCCCGTTCATCTGTTGAGGTTGTTTTATGTCTGAAGAATGTTCAGGGCTCTTGATAAAGAGAAAGTATTGAATCCTATACTATTGTGTCATAAAACTAATTATTTAAAATTATGGAAAAGACTTGGAGATGGTTTGGTAAGAAAGATAAAATAACGCTTGATATGTTGCGCCAAATAGGCGTAGAGGGTATCGTCACAGCTTTGCATGAGGTACCTAATGGTGAAATTTGGACTTTGGATGCCATCGAAGATTTAAAGAACTATATCGAATCTTTTGGTTTGCGCTGGTCGGTAGTGGAAAGCTTGCCGGTAAGTGAATCAATAAAGTATGCGGGTCCTGAGCGCGACCAATTAATAACGAACTATAAGGCTAGCCTTGCCAATTTGGGGAAGGCAGGTGTAAAGACGGTCTGTTATAACTTCATGCCGGTGATTGACTGGATCCGTACAGATTTACATTATTCTTGGAAAGATGGTACGTCCTCACTCTATTTTGATAAGATTCGGTTTGCATACTTTGATTTGAAGATACTGTGCCGAAAAAATGCGGAAGAGGATTATTCGTTGGAAGAACTACAAAAAGTGGAAGAACTGGATAAGGTCATAACAGAAGCAGAAAAAGAAGAATTGATTGACACTATCATTGTAAAAACACAAGGTTTTGTAAATGGCAATATCAAGGAAGGGGATAAGAATCCGGTAGCTATCTTCAAAAGGTTATTGGCACTCTATGATGGAATTGACCGTGATGGTTTGCGTGAAAATATGCGTTACTTTTTAGCTGCTATTATGCCCGTCTGTGAAGAGTACGGTATTAATATGTGTGTACATCCTGATGATCCTCCTTTCCAAGTATTGGGATTGCCGCGCATCGTAACAGATGAACAGGATATTGCCTGGTTTTTGCAGGCGGTAGATAATCCCCATAATGGTTTGACTTTTTGTGCAGGCTCCTTAAGTGCGGGCGAACAGAACGATACGAGAGAACTGGCAAGAAAATTTGCCAAACGCACTCATTTCGTACATCTACGTAGCACAAAAGCCATGCCGGGTGGAAATTTTATTGAAAGCTCTCATTTGGATGGTAGAGGACATCTCATTGAATTAATTCGTATTTTTGAGAGAGAGAATCCCAATCTGCCGATGCGAGTGGATCATGGGCGTATGATGTTGGGTGATGAAGACAAGGGATATAATGCAGGTTATTCTTTCCATGGACGTATGCTGGCATTGGCACAAGTAGAAGGGATGATGGCTGTGGTGAAGGATGAAATACAGAACTCAAAATAAAAAGAGAGATATGAATGAAATGTTTAGTATTGCTGGAAAAGTAGCTGTAGTTACAGGTGGATCCGGTGTGTTGGGAAGTAATATTGCACGTGGCTTTTTGCAGGCCGGAGCTAAAGTTTTTATCATTGGTGCTCATCAAGATAAGGTGGATGGCATGATCAAAGAATTGGAATCATTGGGAGAAGTGGCTGGTAAGGCTTGTAATGTTCTTGATGTCGATAGTCTTCATAAGGTGAAAGATGAGATTTTATCTCACTGGGGACAGATTGATATACTTATTAATGCTGCCGGTGGGAATATACCTGGTGGTACATTGACACCGGAACAGACATTCTTTGATATGAAAGTAGCAGATTTATCTAAGGTGGTTGATTTGAATTTGTATGGTTCTGTTTATCCTTGCCTTGTGTTTGGTGAAGTGATGGCTAAGAACGGAAAAGGAAGCATTGTCAATGTGTCTTCTATGGCTTCTTTCTCTGCTATCACTCGTGTACCGGGATATTCCATTGCAAAGAGTGGCATTGAGATTTTCACTAAATGGCTGGCTACAGAAATGGCGCAAAAGTTTAATGAGCAGATTCGTGTTAATGCTATTGCTCCCGGTTTCTTTATCGGAAATCAAAATCGTGCTGTATTAATTAATCCGGACGGGAGTTTGACAGATCGCAGCAAAAAAGTGATAGCTAAAACTCCGATGGGGCGTTTTGGTAATATCAGTGAACTGAATGGTGCGGTGCAGTTCTTGTGTAGTGATGCTGCCAGTTTTGTGACAGGTATTGTTATGCCTATTGACGGAGGTTTCAGCGCATTTAGCGGAGTGTAGTCCATTAAAAGAAGCGAAGCATCTATTCTCTTTTATCTGAAGAATGGATGCTTCGCTTTTTCTATCTGTTTTAGAATTTAAAAGCCTGTGCTTTTACATAAACTTTAAAGTCTTTGATTCCACCCGGTACTTCACCTTCCATTCTAGGCAAATATTGAATGCCGGTCAAGGTGTGGGTACTACCTAAGTCAATCACAATGGAATGTGGATATTGACTACCCTTTGTGGTGCCCCAGTAAGTAGACTCTTGCAGGTCGAATATCTTGTCAGCCGAACGGTTCACATGTGATACGTCTTCGCTGTCTGCATAGTTGACAATCCAAGGTTCGCGTGACAGGCGTTCGCCTTTTTCATTCAGGAGATACATCTCGGCAATGCATGCCAACTCTTTACCGTCTTGAGCGCTCAAAGCTTGTAGGCAAACATAACGTCCGGTGGTGGCTTGGTCGAATTTTACTTCCTGCCATCCGTTACCCGGCTTGAAACTACCAGATACGACTTCTTTTTCACCTGATAAATCAAGTTCTTCGCCTTCATTACGATGGATGAGAGGCTTTTTAACGAGCAACTGATCTAGAATTGGCTGTTTAAGCCCTTCTGATTTAGCCTCTTGAGGGCCGATGATATCAAATACAATCACTTCGTTTTCACCTTCCTTCAACCAGCATCCCGGAATGTAAAGAGTCTGTTGAGGCCCTATTTCCCAGATTCTGCCCAGAGCATAGCCATTGACATATACCAATCCTTTACCCCATGTTTCGAAGTTCAAGAAAGTATCGCTTGGTTTCTTTACTTGGAAAGTAGCCCGATAGGCTCCTGGTATGCGTTGCCCTAATTTGTCTTTCAAAGAGGAAATTGGCTGAAACTTCATCTTTTTGTAAAAATCGTAGGTGTCTTCAAGGTTGAATATTTCCCAATCCTTCAGATTGCAAGTGAAAGGATGTCCGTCCATATCTACGGTTAATTCTACGCTTTCTGTGATACCTTTGAAGTCTTTGATGGCACGTCCGAAGTTTATTCTTCCCATAGCTTCCACCAAAATGTCAAGTTGTGCACCTTTGCGGCAAGCGGGGAAGGTCAGTTGCTTTTCACCGTTGCGGCGGTCAAGCTTGCCGATATATTTGCCGTCAACAAATACTTGAGCAAAGTCGTGAGCGTCGTTGACTGTGAGCAGAGAAGCTGATTTCATCTCTGGTAGAGTGGTGCGGTAGAGAATGCTTCCGAACCCTTGATCATACTCTTCCATGGTACGAATGTTGCGGTCTTTCTTGGCAGTGGGGAGGTTGTCGAACAAGGGTGCCATCTCTGTGAATTGGAATGCAGGTATGCTGATGGGTTTGATTAATGCAGGCACTTTCGACTGCTTTTCTCCATTCATATGTTTTTTCATTGCCTTTCTCAGTTCCCAGTATTTGGGTGTAGTCTGACCAGACTCGCTAATGGGAGCATCGTAATCGTAGGAAGTCACGTCGGGAGCAAATCCCGGAGAGTTAGCGCCTGCCCAATGTCCCCAATTCGTACCTCCGTGAGTCATATACAAACTGAAGGAGATGTTTTTAGACAGCATTTCGTCCAGACCTTTAATCATATCTGCAGCCGGACGAGTTTCGTGGTTAGCTCCCCATTTGTCGAACCATCCGCTCCAAAACTCAGAACACATCAATGGACTGTCAGGACGCAACTTCTGCAAGGGGGCAAATTGTTGATCAATGTTGGCACCTGTACCAAAGTTCATGGTCCAAACGAGATCGTCGAGTCCGTTTTTGGTGAAGTTGGATGCCCAGTCGCACTGAAAGAGTGCTACTCCCGGAAAGTTGGCACGTACAATGTCACGGATTTGTGATACATAACCTTTATCTTCTCCATAGGAACCGTATTCATTTTCTACTTGTACCATAATGATAGGACCGCCCTTCTGTATGGTCATATCAGCTACCTGTTCGGCCACTGCTTTCTCAAAAATAGCTACACGTTCTATGAAATAAGGATCTGATTCACGCAGGCGGATGTCTTTTTTCTTAAGCAACCACCAAGGAAGGCCGCCCATTTCCCATTCGGCACAAACATAAGGGCCCGGTCGCAGGATGACGTACATGTCGTTTTCTTGACATAAGCGGCAAAATTCAGCCAAATCATTCTGGCCTGTAAAGTCGAATGTGTCGGGCTGCTGTTCATGAGAATTCCAGAAAACATAAAGACAAATTGTATTCATGCCCAGTGCTTTGCATAATTTGATACGTTGATCCCAATAAGGTTTGGGAATACGTGGATAATGCAATTCGGCAGCCTTTACCACAAAGGGTTTGCCATTGAGCAAAAAAGTCTTGTTGCCGACAGTAAAGTCTCCTTGGGTTTCTGACCCTGCACGTGAATCCAAATGGTCACGCAAGGGGAGAACTGTCTCGCTGTTGGATTTTCTCCAACTTTCTCCCGAAAGAGTAGCGGCATTCATTGTTTGCACTTTTGCGGAAGACAAACAGAGGAGACTGATTGACAAGCCAAGACTCCAGATAATTTTTCTTCTCATTAAAATAAATGGTATTAGGAGTTAGTAATTTATTTATTTATGTTGGTAGGCAAAGATAGGAGAAATTAAGGTAAGTGAGGGTATGCAAATCTGTCAAAAAGGATAAACTATAGCTCAAATATTGCTTTTTTGTGATGGTATTCTGTCATTTTAGGATTGATAGTTGTAGGAGTCAACATAGCATTGTAGCCATCGCATACAAATCTGCTTTTTGAATGAGTCGTCAGGATGGATTGACTCTGGAATGGGGTAATGTGTTACATAACATTGTTTAGTAACACTGCTGATTAATTGTTTAGTTTTTGATTAATTTCTAATTTGCGCCTCACTAAAGTTAAATGGCATACGAAAGCATGCTAAATTATTCACTTTAAATCTTCATATATCATGAAAGTATATCAGACGAATGAAATTAAGAACATTGCCCTCCTTGGCAATGACGGCTCGGGTAAAACCACTCTCACAGAAGCGCTGCTCTTTGAGAGTGGTATTATAAAACGTCGCGGCAGAATTACTGCCAAGAATACAGTCAGCGATTACTTCCCGGTGGAACAGGAATATGGCTATTCTGTGTTTTCCACCGTTTTCCATGTGGAATGGAACGGTAAGAAACTGAATATTATTGACTGTCCGGGTAGTGATGACTTCGTAGGAGCTGCAATGACTGCACTGAATGTAACGGATACTGCTCTTTTGTTACTGAACGGACAATACGGTCCGGAGGTAGGCACGCAAAATCATTTTCGCTATACAGAGAAACTGGGTAAGCCGGTCATTTTTTTGGTGAATCAACTGGATAGTGATAAGTGTGATTATGATATGGTGTTGGATCAATTACAGTCCATCTATGGTTCGAAGGTAGTGCCCGTACAATATCCGTTGGCTACCGGACCGAACTTTAATTCGTTGATTGATGTACTTTTGATGAAGAAATATTCGTGGGGACCGGATGGCGGTGCTCCCACAATTGAAGATGTGCCGGCTGAAGAGATGGAAAAAGCAACCGCATTACACAAAGCATTGGTGGAGGCTGCTGCTGAACATGATGAAAGCTTGATGGAGAAATTCTTTGACCAAGATTCTTTGAGCGAAGACGAAATGCGTGAAGGAATCCGCAAAGGATTGGCTTCCCGTGGAATGTTCCCGGTGTTCTGTGTTTGTGCAGGTAAGAATATGGGCGTTGGTCGTTTGATGGAATTCTTGGGCAACGTAGTGCCTTTCGTAGATGAAATGCCGCCGGTACACAATACACGTGGAGAAGTGGTGAAACCGGATTCTAGTGGACCGGCCTCTTTGTATTTCTTTAAGACTGCTGTGGAACCGCATATCGGTGATGTTCAGTATTTCAAGGTAATGAGTGGCAAGGTGCACGAAGGAGAAGACTTTACGAATGCTGACCGTGGCTCCAAGGAACGTATTGCACAGATTTATGCTTGTGCAGGTGCTAACCGTATTAAAGTAGAAGAAATGGTGGCTGGCGATATTGGTTGTACCGTGAAGCTGAAAGATGTACATACTAGTAATACGTTGAATGGGAAAGGTACAGAAAACCGTTTCAATTTTATCAAATATCCGAATTCAAAGTATTCACGTGCTATCAAACCGCTGAATGAAGCTGATACTGAAAAGATGATGGTTGCTTTGAATCGTATGCGTGAGGAAGATCCTACTTGGGTCATTGATCAATCTAAAGAATTACGTCAGACTATTGTGCACGGACAAGGTGAATTCCATTTACGTACATTGAAATGGCGTCTTGAGAATAATGAGAAACTGCAAGTCAAGTTTGAAGAACCAAGAATCCCTTATCGTGAAACAATCACGAAGGCTGCTCGTGCCGATTTCCGTCATAAGAAGCAATCGGGTGGAGCTGGGCAGTTTGGTGAAGTTCACCTGATTGTAGAGCCTTATTATGAAGGTATGCCGATGCCGGATACGTATAAGTTTGGTGGGCAGGAATTCAAGATGAATGTAAAAGGGGTAGAAGAAGTTCCCTTGGAATGGGGTGGTAAATTGGTATTTATCAACAGTATTGTAGGTGGATCTATTGATGCTCGTTTTTTACCAGCCATCTTAAAGGGGCTTATGGCTCGTATGGAGCAAGGCCCGCTGACCGGTTCATATGCTCGTGATGTGCGGGTGATTGTATATGATGGTAAGATGCATCCGGTTGATTCCAATGAAATCTCCTTCATGTTGGCAGGACGAAATGCTTTTAGCGAAGCGTTTAGAAATGCCGGGCCAAAGATTCTGGAGCCTATTTATGATGTAGAAGTTTTTGTGCCCTCTGATAAAATGGGAGATGTAATGGGAGACTTGCAAGGGCGTCGTGCCATGATTATGGGTATGAGCAGCGAGGCTGGATATGAAAAGTTGAGCGCTAAGGTTCCTCTAAAGGAAATGTCTTCTTATTCAACAGCATTGAGCTCGTTGACTGGCGGACGTGCCTCCTTTATTATGAAATTTGCAAGTTATGAACTGGTTCCGAGTGATGTTCAAGACAAATTGATTAAGGAATTTGAAGCAAAACAAGCGGAAGATTAAAGTTCTTCTGGCCTTTTTCTTATAAATAGTTAAAGCCGTTGTTGCCTAATTGCAGGGAATGACGGCTTTTATTATTAATTCTGATTAATAATATAAGGAATTGTGAATGAAAACATTTAATTTTTTATTAAATTTGCAAACTAAAGGTCTCTATTTTTGTTATAATGCATGTAATGTAACCTAAAAAACGATCTTCGGTTAATTTACGAGAACATCTGGTTAAATCAGGTTAATTGGCTAGGAGTGTTAATTAGGGAGTGTTAATTTTGTGACTATGAAGAAGTCAACAATATGGATATTAGGCGTCGTGATGGGTCTCTCCTTCCTTAGCTTGCTGTATTTACAGATCAGCTATATAGAGGAAATGGTGAAGATGCGTAACGAGCAGTTTGATGAATCCGTGAAGCGTGCATTGATGACCGCCTCAAAAGGAGTAGAGTCCGAAGAAGTTGAACGTTGGTTGAATGAAGATATCTCTGATGCAGAAAAGAAGGCATGGGAACAATCGCAAAATTCCAGTGGAGTAGTACAGACTCAGCGGTTTGTGATGACAGCTCCGGATGGTAGCGTTCACTCTTCTATAGAACTCAAAAGCTTTAGTAACAAGCCTTCTGAATTGCCACGGGCAATGATTTCACGCAAGCACGGAACCAAAACGATACCTCAAACCTCACGCTCGCAGATGGAGATGCTTAAAAACCGTTATCTTTATCAGCGTGCATTGGTAGATGAAGTCGTTTTGCAAATGGTGTATAATGCCAAAGACAAACCTGTAGCTGAACGTGTTAATTTTAGAAATTTAGATCAATATCTGAAAGCAGGGTTAGTTGATAATGGCATTGATTTGAAGTACCATTTCAGAGTGGTAGATAAGGATGGTAGGGAGGTTTATCGCTGCTCAGATTATAGTGACGAGGGAAGTGAATATTCTTATTCCCAGCCGTTGTTTCTGAATGACCCTCCGGCTCGTATGAGTATTGTAAAGATACACTTTCCGGGTAAAAGAGATTACATTTTTGACTCGGTAAGCTTTATGATACCTTCTATGATATTCACTCTTGTTTTGTTAGTAACATTCATCTTCACGATTTATATCGTGTTCCGCCAAAAGAAACTGACGGAGATGAAGAATGACTTTATTAACAATATGACGCACGAGTTCAAAACGCCTATATCAACTATCTCGTTGGCGGCGCAAATGTTGAAAGACCCGGCTGTGGGCAAGTCCCCGGCTATGTTTCAGCATATATCAGGTGTCATAAATGATGAAACAAAACGCTTGAGGTTTCAAGTTGAAAAAGTGCTTCAGATGTCGATGTTTGATCGTCAGAAGGCCACTTTGAAGATGAAGGAACTTGATGCTAATGAGTTGATAGCAGGTGTTATCAATACATTTGCTTTGAAGGTGGAGCGCTATAATGGCAAGGTTGAATCAGAACTTAATGCCAGCGATCCTACGATCTTTGCTGATGAGATGCATATCACCAATGTTATTTTCAATCTGATGGATAATGCAGTGAAGTATAAACGTCCGGATGCGGATTTGCTGCTGATTGTGAAAACTTGGAATGAACCGGGAAAACTGATGATTTCGATCCAAGACAATGGTATTGGTATTAAGAAAGAAAATTTAAAGAAGATATTTGAAAAGTTCTATCGTGTGCATACAGGTAATCTGCACGATGTTAAAGGCTTCGGTTTGGGTTTGGCTTATGTGAGAAAAATTATTATGGATCATAAGGGAATTATCCGGGCAGAGAGTGAGGTTAACGTGGGAGCTAAATTTGTTATTGCATTACCTTTATTAAAAAATTGATTGATATGGACGAGAAACTGCGTATTTTATTATGCGAAGATGATGAAAATCTTGGCATGCTTTTAAGAGAATATTTACAGGCTAAAGGTTACGCTGCCGAGTTATATCCCGATGGAGAAGCAGGATACAAAGCTTTTCTAAAGAACAAATATGACTTGTGTGTATTCGATGTCATGATGCCGAAAAAAGATGGCTTTACATTGGCTCAGGAAGTTCGTGCTGCAAACGCTGAAATCCCTATTATTTTCTTGACGGCAAAAACGCTGAAAGAGGATATTCTGGAAGGTTTCAAAATTGGTGCGGATGATTATATCACCAAGCCGTTTAGTATGGAAGAATTGACTTTTAGAATTGAAGCTATCTTGAGACGCGTTCGTGGCAAGAAGAATAAAGAAAGCAATATCTATAAAATTGGCAAGTTTACGTTTGACACTCAAAAACAGATTCTGTCAACAGCTGAAAAGCAGACTAAATTGACTACTAAAGAATCTGAATTGCTTGGTTTGCTTTGTGCACATGCCAATGAAATTCTGCAACGTGACTTTGCTTTGAAGACGATTTGGATTGATGACAACTATTTCAATGCACGTAGTATGGATGTGTATATCACGAAGCTGCGTAAACATTTGAAAGAAGATACTTCTATCGAAATTATCAATATCCATGGAAAAGGATATAAACTGATTACTCCGGAGGCTGAGTCTTAACTCTTTCCCTGCTTTTGGCAAAGGAAATAAAAAAGGCGATTGCATTGCAACCGCCTTTTTTATTTCCTTTTTCTTAATATCAATCTGCAATTTTTTTATTGATAGCAATATAAGAAATCAATCCAACAATAACTAGTACAATGGATGTACCTAAAATTGTATTGTTATTAACATTGCCGGTAAAAGAACATGCAACGAGGATTAGAGCTCCTACCAAGATTAATATCAATCCTAGATTTTTTAATAAGCCTTTCATGTGTGTGTATTTTAATAGATTATTATTCTCATTCGTATAATTGTCACAAAGGAAAGCATAATTCTTTAACAAGCGAAATAATTTCTGCAAAAAAACTATATTTTAATGAAGAATGGAGGGAGAAGTTTCAGAAATGAGGTTTTGAGGCTTGTTTACTACCTTGATACAGAACTATTCACAATTTAATTTGAATGGTTGATTAGTGGGAATAACAACTCAGTCTTTGGTGTTGAAGAATATTTTTCTCAATACCTCCTGGCTGACGCTTAATTCTTCAAGAGTAATGCCATGCAAGGCTTCCTTGAGCGTTTGATTAGCGAGAATACGTGCCTTTTCTTCCAGTTCTTTTCCGTCTTTAGTGAGATGAATCAAGTTGGTACGTCGATCCTTTTTATCAGATATGCGTACTACAAGATGTTGGCGCTCCATATTGTCAATGAGGCGCGTCATACTGGGCTTGTCTTTAAAGGTTGCATTGCACAACTCTTGCTGCGTCACTCCATCTTTCTCCCATAAAAAGATGAGCACGGTCCACTGTTCCGGAGTAATTTCCAGACCGTTTTGGCGGAAGTTCCGAGATAGTTTGCGATTAATTGCAGCTGAGACTTTGCCATTAAGTATAGCAAATATGAGCCGGATATCAAAGTTAAATTGCTCTATCATGAAATTATTGTTTAAACAACCTTGCAAAGATACTTTTCTTCCCTGATAAATCCTATATTGGGGCATAAAAAAACATTAAATGTTTGTGGTTCAAAATAAAATACATACCTTTGCACCGCATTTTTTAAACGAATAATTTATTTATTTAATTAAACGAGTATGAATCAATACGAAACCGTTTTCATTTTAACTCCCGTTTTGTCTGATGTTCAGATGAAGGAAGCGGTAGAAAAATTCAAAGGCATCCTTACTGCTGAAGGTGCTGAGATTGTAAATGAAGAAAACTGGGGACTGAAAAAACTGGCTTATCCAATCCAGAAGAAGTCAACCGGTTTCTATCAGCTGATTGAGTTCAATGCAGATCCTGCTGTCATTGAAAAACTGGAAATTAACTTCCGTCGTGACGAGCGCGTTATCCGTTTCTTGACTTTCAAACAAGACAAGTACGCTGCTGAATATGCTACGAAGAGAAGAAATGTTAAATCAACTAAAAAGGAGGATTAATCATGGCTCAACAAGTTCAATCAGAAATCAGATATTTAACTCCGCCCTCAGTAGATGTTAAAAAGAAGAAATACTGCCGTTTCAAAAAGAGTGGTATTAAGTACATCGATTACAAAGATCCCGAATTCTTGAAGAAATTCTTGAATGAGCAAGGTAAGATCCTTCCGCGTCGTATTACCGGTACTTCTTTGAAGTTCCAACGTCGTGTAGCTCAAGCTGTGAAGAGAGCACGTCACTTGGCGTTGCTGCCTTATGTAACTGACATGATGAAATAATAGGAGGAGGAAAGTATGGAAATTATATTAAAAGAAGACGTAATTAACTTGGGTTATAAGAACGACATCGTAACTGTTAAGTCTGGCTACGGTCGTAACTACCTCATCCCGACTGGAAAAGCTATTATTGCTTCTCCGTCTGCAAAGAAGATGTTGGCTGAAGAACTGAAGCAACGTGCTCATAAGTTGGAGAAAATCAAAAAAGATGCTGAAGAGCAAGCTGCTAAATTAGAAGGTGTATCTTTGACGATTGCTACGAAAGTTAGCTCTACTGGTACTATCTTTGGTTCTGTTACTAATATTCAAATTGCTGAAGAGTTGGCTAAATTAGGCCACAATGTAGATCGTAAGGTCATCGTTGTAAAAGAGGCAGTAAAAGAAGTTGGTAGCTACAAAGCTATTGTTAAACTACACAAAGAAGTTTCTGTAGAAATTCCTTTTGAAGTAGTTGCTGAAGAAGCTTAATAATACTTCCTATAAAAAGAGAAGCCTGGTTTTATGAACCGGGCTTTTTTTGTGGGATACTCCCGAAGAAGTAAAACAGAAAGGCATAAAAAAAAGTCTGGTGTGCTTTCGCACGTCAGACTTTCAATTCTCTCAAGTGTTGTACTGAAATTATTCAGCTACAACCACTGTGCTATCTGCTACTACAGTATCAGCTGCTGCTTCTGCTGCTGCTTCTGCTGCTGCTGCTTCTACAGCTGCGATTGAATCAGCGATACGGATTGAATCAGCTGCTGCTTGTTCAGCGTTAACTGCTTTGTTACCACAAGATGCGAAAGATACTGCTACGATAGCTACGGCCATCAAAACTAATTTTTTCATTTTCTTTACTTTTTAAAACGTAATACAATCAATTGCTTTATTAAAACATTGCAAAGGTATGTACTTTTTAAATACG
Organism: uncultured Bacteroides sp.; assembly: GCA_945607605.1. Lineage (GTDB taxonomy): Bacteria > Bacteroidota > Bacteroidia > Bacteroidales > Bacteroidaceae > Bacteroides. The sequence goes on along the minus strand of CALYZE010000015.1, from coordinate 29,331 downwards.
TTGTTCTCGAAAGGCCAACTTTTTTTTATCTTTTTTTAAAACAGAGGCTGTTTTAGAAGATATTTATGTGTTTCACAACATATTATTCTTCTGTAATGGTGTTGTACAAGTATCTCTTGATGCTTCTTTTGGGTGTTTTTTCAAATTCTGTAGGATAAAGTTGGATTTGGCTTACTTTTTCGTAAGTGGCAACGCTACTATTCAGATTTTTGAGATTTTCATCCATGATGGTTTTGAGGTTTTCAGGTTGATTCAAACCTAAAGAATCGAGTGCTTCATAATCGGCATAAACCAAAGCAATGAGTCTCTTATTTCGTTCAACCACAAGACTTTCTAAAACGAAAGGCAGGTTGTTGAGGCGCGCTTCAATTTCTTCGGGGAAAATATTTTGCCCACTGGAACTGAGAATCATGGTTTTACTGCGCCCACGGATATAAACATTGTTGTTTTCATCGATCGTGCCAAGGTCTCCGGTACGCAACCATCCATCTTCCGTGAATACCTCTTTGGTTGCTTCAGGGTTTTTGTAATAACCTGCCATTACGTTTTCGCCACGCACTTGTATTTCACCAAGCTTATCCTCCGGATTTTCTTTATAAACTCGTGCTTCCATAATGTCGAGTACGCGTCCGGATGAGGTGGGTGCAAATTCGTTCCAAGAAGCGTAGCTGATAAGAGGGGCGCACTCAGTCATTCCATAGCCAATGGTAAAGGGAAATTTAATGCGATGGAAAAACTCTTCTACTTCAGGATTCATGGCTGCACCGCCTATAATCACTTCTTTAAAACGTCCACCGAGGGCGTCGACTAATTTTTTGCGTATCTGGCCGTATATCTGTCCATCCAACAAGGGAATGCTTAGCGCCCATTTCATTGTTTTCTTGTTGATAATGGGTTGGATAACATTCTTATATATCTTCTCAATGACGAGAGGCACTGTAATAATCAGATTCGGTTTTACCTCTTCAAATGCCTTCATCAGAATCTTTGGAGAAGGAGCCTTGCCTAGTAGGGTGACGTGTGTACCTACTGCTGTTGCAGTAAGAAAGTCGAATGCACAACCATACGCATGCGCCAAGGGTAAGAAAGATAGTACTTTATCTCCTTTTTTTAATAATCCGGTTCGAATTCCAAAAGTAACATTTCCTGCCAAGTTATTGCCGGTCAGCATAACTCCCTTACTAAAACCTGTAGTTCCGGAAGTGTAGTTTAATAACATTACTTTGTCATTGGAAAGATCGGTGTAAAGCACATTTTCCTTATGAAAACCTTTCGGATAGGTTTTCTCCATTTCGTTATCCAGATGTTTGAGGAAGCGTTGAATGGTCTCTCCATCACGTTGATATAGGCAACGGAAATCACTTAAGGAAAATACTCCACGCAATCCGGTCAGCTTCTCTTCTTCTAAATGATCCCAAATGGTATCGCTCGTAAAGAAGAATACAGATTCAGAATGGTTGACGATATGATGTACGTCGTTGGGGTTAAAATCTTGTAAGATGGGCACTACAATACCGCCATAAGTAACGGTAGCCATATAAGCTATGCACCAACGGGCATTGTTTTTTCCGATAATGGCAATTTTATCACCGCGTCGCAACTGACAATGTTTAAAAAGCAAATGCAATCTGGCAATCTCCTGAGCCACTTGGCCGTAGGTGTAACTTTCCTCTTCTCCATAATCGGTGTAGCAGGGGAGGTCCCAATTCTCACGAAAGCTATGCTCGTATAGTTTGATGAAATTTTCTTGTATCATTGCACAAATATTAGTTGAGTGTGCAAAAGTAGGAAAAATAGATTAATAATGTATATCTTTGCATCAAAATGTGTGTATAAGCTCATGATAGATACCAATATATTTCAAGATAAGACAGTGGTTTACTATACGTTAGGGTGTAAACTGAACTTTTCAGAAACCTCTACTATAGGTAAAATCTTGCAGGAAGCAGGCGTGCGTACGGCACGTAAAGGAGAAAAGGCCGATATTTGTGTGGTGAACACTTGTTCGGTCACAGAAGTGGCAGATAAAAAATGTCGGCAAGCGATTCATAAATTGGTTAAAGAGCATCCGGGTGCCTTCGTAGTTGTGACTGGCTGTTATGCGCAGTTGAAACCAGATACGGTGGCGAAGATAGAAGGGGTTGATGTCGTTTTGGGAGCTGAACAAAAGAGCGATTTGTTGCAGTACTTAGGTGATTTGCAAAAGCACAAAACGGGTGAAGCATACACTTCAGCCCTGAAAGACATCCGTTCATTTGCACCCTCTTGTTCGCGCGGTGACCGGACGAGATTCTTTTTAAAAGTGCAGGATGGATGTGATTATTACTGCTCTTATTGTACCATTCCTTTGGCTCGTGGACGCAGTCGTAACGGCAATGTGGCTTCGATGGTAGCACAGGCTCGTCAAGCAGCTGCTGAAGGTGGAAAAGAGATCGTACTTACCGGTGTGAATATCGGCGACTTTGGCAAAAGTACAGGAGAAACATTCTTTGATTTAGTGAAAGCTCTGGATGAAGTGGAAGGTATTGAACGCTATCGAATTTCGTCGATAGAACCTAATCTGCTGACCGATGAGATTATCGAATTTGTGTCTCAATCCAAACGTTTTATGCCTCATTTTCATATTCCTTTGCAGTCGGGTAGCGACGAGGTGTTGAAGTTGATGCGTCGACGTTATGACACTGCCCTGTTTGCTTCTAAAGTAAAGAAAATAAAAGAGGTGATGCCCGATTGTTTTATCGGAGTGGATGTTATTGTAGGAACTCGTGGTGAAACAGATGACTATTTTGAGCATGCCTACGAATTTATTAAGAGCTTGGATGTGACACAACTTCATGTGTTCAGCTATTCGGAACGTCCCGGGACGCAAGCTTTGAAAATAGAACATGAGGTCACTCCAGCCGAAAAACATCATCGGAGTCAGCGCTTGTTGGAGCTTTCAGAAGAGAAGACACGGGCCTTTTATGCCCGTCATATCGGACAGACCATGCCGGTGTTGTTGGAACGTTCCAAACCCGGAACTCCGATGCATGGTTTTACTCCCAACTATGTTCGTGTAGAAGTACCTCATGATGACGCTTTAGACAATGAAATCGTATGGGCTCGTCTGGAAAACTTCAATGAGGATGGAACCGCTCTTACGGGAAATTATAACTCCTAATCTGTATATTATAAAGTGGGATCAAGAATTCTCTATTGGCTAACTTATGCAGGCATGTGGCTTTTGGCCTTGCTGCCCTTCAAACTGCTCTACCTGTTGTCTGACGGGCTGTATTTCTTATTACGTTATGTAGTACGCTATCGCATCAAGGTGGTTCGTCGCAATTTACGTAATGCTTTTCCGGAGAAGTCTAAGAAGGAGTTAGCTGATATCGAGCGTGAATTCTATCATTATATCTGCGACTATATGCTGGAGGAGATCAAGATGTTGCGTATCTCTTTCGAGGAACTATGTCGTCGGATGGAGTATGACAATAAGGAAGAATTCCTGGCTATGATTGAAAAGTATGGAGGCATTGTCTTACTCATTCCTCATTATGCGAATTTTGAATGGATTATTGGTATGGGTGCCATCATGCAGCCGGGAGATATTCCGGTGCAAGTATATAAACCACTTCGCAATAAGTATATGGATGAGATGTTCAAACATATCCGTGCTCGTTTTGGTGGATACAACGTGCGGAAGCATGCAACGGCTCGCGAGGTGATTCACTTACGCCGTGCGGGTAAGCGAATTGTTGTTGGACTGATTACAGACCAATCTCCGAATCGCAGTGAAGCGCATTATTGGACCACCTTTCTCAACCAAGATACTGTGTTTATGGATGGTGCCGAACGCATTGCCAAACTGATGAGTTTTCCTGTGTTTTATTGTGAACTGCAAAGAGTGAAACGGGGATATTGCAAGGTACTCTTTGATTTGGTGACCGAAACCCCCAAGCAGACAGCTGTCGGAGAGATTACCGAAGAGTTTGCCCGACGCTTAGAACAGACCATTCGTCGGGAACCAGCCTATTGGTTTTGGTCTCATAAGCGCTGGAAATTGAAACGTGAAGATATTGTGTAATATGAATAGAATAGCGGTTGTCATCTTGAATTGGAACGGATGTGATATGCTTCGTTCCTTTCTACCTTCTGTCGTGCGTTTCTCTGAAGCAGACGGAGCGGTGGTTTATGTTGCTGATAACGGCTCTACAGATGATTCCGTAGAAATGCTTCGCAAGGAATTTCCCTCTGTACAACGAATCGTGATGCAAGAAAATCATGGATTTGCTGACGGATACAATCTGGCATTGAAAGAGGTTGATGCAGAATATGTGGTGTTGCTCAATTCAGATGTAGAAGCTACGGAACATTGGTTAACCCCCTTGGTTGATTACATGGATGCTCATCCTGAGGTGGCTGCTTGTCAACCTAAAATACGCAGTTGGAGGCAAAAAGAAATGTTTGAATATGCCGGGGCTGCGGGAGGCTTTATCGATTGCTACGGATATCCTTTCTGTCGTGGGCGCATGATGGGGGTAGTGGAAGTTGATAGAGGACAGTATGATACCATTCTGCCGATTTTCTGGGCCACAGGCGCTGCCTTGTTTATTCGGCAGAAAGATTATAAAGAAGTAGGTGGATTGGATGGCCGTTTCTTTGCTCACATGGAAGAAATTGATTTGTGTTGGCGACTTCGTGCGCGTGGCCGATTATTGGTTTGTGTCCCGCAAAGTGTTGTGTACCATGTGGGAGGAGCCACCTTGAAAAAAGAGAACCCTCGTAAGACTTTTCTCAATTTTCGTAACAATCTTGTCATGTTGTATAAGAATCTACCCCCCGAAGAATTAGTCTCTGTGATGCGTATGCGTGCCATTCTTGATTATATTGCTGCTTTAAGTTTCGTTCTTAAAGGACAATTATCTAATGCTTTGGCAGTGTTGCGTGCGCGTCGTGCCTATGCTTCTATTCGTTCTTCGTTTACAGAGTGTCGCAACGAAAATTTGAAAAAAACATCGCTTGCGGTTATACCCGAACGGACAAAAAGTAGTATCTTGGCACAGTTTTATTTACATGGGAAGAAATACTTCTCCCAATTATAAATATAAACATATCTATTTCATCGATGATTAATAAAGACATTAGTTTATGAAAAAATTAATAAGGAAGATAGGATTAGTGGCACATGATGCCATGAAAAAAGACCTCATAGAATGGGTACTTTGGAACTCTGAGTTATTGATGGGACACAAGTTTTATTGTACGGGTACTACCGGCACGCTTATTCTTGAAGCACTTAAAGACAGGCATCCTGATGTAGCATGGGATTTCACGATTTTGAAATCAGGCCCATTGGGAGGTGACCAACAAATGGGTTCCCGTATTGTGGACGGAGAGATTGATTATCTTTTCTTCTTCACAGACCCGATGACGCTGCAACCGCATGATACAGATGTGAAAGCTTTGACGCGTTTAGCCGGTGTGGAAAACATTGTTTTCTGCTGTAACCGCAGCACGGCCGATCATATCATTTCCAGTCCGTTGTTTGTCGATCCGACCTACGAACGTTCCATCCCCGATTATTCCAATTATACGAAACGGTTTGCAGACAAGCCGGTGATTGCCGAGGCAGTAGAGTTGGCGAAGAAACGCAAAAAGAAGAGGAAATAGTTGTGCTCACTTTAAGAATATGTATTCGCACCCTGCGAATGCATATTCCAAGCTTGCGAATATCCGTTCCCAGGCTTGGAACAAAGTACTCTCCCTGAACTCACCAAGTTTTCTCCTTATACTTAGAACTTTTCCTCTTCATAGAGAACGGTATTCTCTTTTAGATTTACTCGTTGCATCCGTATCTCTATACCCGCTTCTTGGAGGTCTGCTCCCATGGGTGGGTTTCTTTTGCCCAGTTTGAGCTCAATTTCTTCTATTTGTGGGAAGTCTGTGAATAATTGATTAACGATGCGCCCGCCCACATGCTCTAACAATTTGGAAGGAAGACTCATTTCCGCTTTTACTGTTTCATACATATCGGCATAACTCACGGTGTCGGCTACGTTATCTGTGTGCATGGCACGCTGTATGTCGACTTTTAGTCTCAAGCTGACAGTAAATTCGTTTCCTACCAAAGTTTCTTGTTCGCCTACTCCGTGGTGGGCAAAGAAACGTAGATTGTCGAGGTAAATGTAACTAACCATTGTTTTGCAGATTCTTTTTTGCAAACTTACAGATATTTTGTGGTATAGACAAATAGTTGAAAAGCAAAGAGGGGAAATCTGCTGCGGCAAATTTCCCCTCTGTATGCATACGAAAGTAAGGCCATTATCTTCCTGTATTGGCTATGATGTTTCTGATCTTTTCGTTCAGACTTTCAGCCTTCATTAACTGCTCCAACGTCAGGTGCATGCGATAACGCCAATAGTGCCGTGGATTGGCGGGAATATTGATGCGTTCGTCCTGCACATTCGGATTACGCCATTTGCCGTCCATCGACATCCAATCTTGTAGAGCCAGGATGCAAAGAACGGAGTTACTTTGTAGGTGGGTGCGTACCACTTCTTCACACAGTTCCGGTGTAGCCACAGTGGGTGCAGCTCCGTAATGCCCTAAGATGGTATTGTAATAGCGTTGCGTCTGTTGGGTATCTTCTTCCCACCATCCACGAAGCGTGGACATATCGTGAGTAGAGATGGTGCATACCGAGCGATACGGATACCAGTCGGGATGTCCAAATTCTTGAGAAGAATCTTTTGGCATGCGCTGTATCTCCAAAGACAGGATGCGTAAATCATTCATTACCCAAGCTACACAATCAGGAATCATGCCTAGATCTTCTCCACATACCAGCATACGCGTAGATTGTGTGAGTTGAGGTAGCTTCTTCATGGCTTGTTGTCCCCAGAAATCGTTGTGACGATGATAATAGTACTGATCGTACAAGCGGTTGAAAGCTGCTTTTTCCCAATCGTTCAAAGCTTGGTAAATGTAATCGTGTTGTACGCCGATACGTGGATGATAGGTATGCGAGTCTGTCCGATCGGGCACAAATAGTACATCACTGATCAGAGCATATAAGCCGTCTCGAATCCATATACTGTCTTCGTCAGTCTTACCGGCAAAATAAGCTTCCACTTTGCGTTGAGTATCATATTCCGGACGCATCCGATAGATTTCATACGTATCTGTTGGCTCGATGAAGGTTTGTTTCACTAAGTCTGTGTGAGGACCAAACACCTGTCCAAGGAAATATTCGTGGATGTAAGGCTTTATAAAATCTTCGCGGAAAGCCAGTCCATAGCTCTCAATTTCTTCGTGAGTCATAGGCAAGGCAGGCACAAACTGTCCCAGCAAACCATGTACGGCATTCATCGGTATTTCCCAAATGCGGAAGAAGCCAAGTATATGATCTATGCGATAAGCATCGAAGTATTCAGACATTTTGCGGAAACGCTTCATCCACCAAGCATAGCCGTCTTTCTCCATTAGATCCCAGTTGTAGGTAGGGAAGCCCCAGTTTTGTCCGTTGACGGAAAAATCATCGGGTGGGGCACCGGCCTGACCGTTGAGATTGAAGTAATAAGGTTCTGTCCAAGATTCTACACTGTTGCGGCTAATACCGATAGGTATATCGCCTTTTAATACCACGCCGTTGGCACGTGCATGCTCGGTAGCTGCCAGTAATTGCAAGTGTAGGTTGAACTGGATGTAATAGTAAATAGCAATGTGAGGATAATCAGCCGATTTGGGTTCACATAATTTTTCTATTTCTTTTGCATCATAGGTCGTATATTTAGGCCATTTGCGGAAATTGGGCGTTTTATAGGTATCGCGTAGGTAGCTGAAAACGGCATAAGGTTGTAGCCATTCTTTATTGGCATCATAAAACTCCTTGAAAGCTTTGGAGGCCAGTGTCTTTTCACCTTCTTGCTTGAAGATTAAATGAAAATAGTCCCATTTTGTTTGGTTGACAGCTTCATAATCTACCGTAGGCAGACTGTTGAGTTCTTTTTGACGCTTGTCGAAGGTTTCTTTCAAGTTCTTGTCCTTTAGATCTCCCAACTGTTTTAAATCCATATACATGGGATGGAAAGCGTAGATAGAGATGCTATTGTAAGGATAAGAGTCGGTCCATGTATGCGTCATGGTGGTGTCATTGATGGGCAGAATTTGTACGGCTTTTTGATGGGTCACAACTGCCCAGTCAATCATACGTTTCAAATCACCAAAATCGCCCACTCCGAAGCTTTTTTCTGAACGAAGAGAAAATATGGGTACAGCCACACCGGCACCTTTCCAGGCTGGGAGGCTGAAGTGGACGTAACGATCGCCCATGGCCCATGTTTCGTTAGCGCCTATTTGGGGGTCGGCCATATAGCGGTTGGGGTTGTTCTCCCAAACTACGGCACGGCGTTCTTTCTTGTTGTAAAGAACAAATTTATATTCCAGTGGGAATTTGATTTTGGCGGCATTGACTTCCAACTGCCATTCAGGGAATGTGGCATCACTCATCAGGAGAGCTTTGTCGGGATTCCAGTCTCCCCATTCCTTTTGGTTACCACAAATAGCCAAGCAGTGGTCGCTGTCGATGCAGGGAGCATAGGCTTTTATGAGTAATCCTTTCTTATATCCTTTGGGAGCTGCACTGCGTTTGTGATGCGCCAATAGGGATTCAGTAAAAGCAGAAGAATAGAAATATTGTTGCTCCGGTAAGTTCTTCCAAGCGTCTATTAAACGATAAGTTTTTTGAGAAGTACCTGTTACATAAAGTGTACGAGGAAGACTATTCCATTCTGTACGTAGGGGCTGCCCGTCACGGTAGATATGATAACTATACTGAATAACACCGTCCTCCGGTATCTGGATATCCACTTCCGCAGTCCAGTGTATGCCATCAATGGTTTTCAAAGAGATGGCTTTGTCGGATTGGTTATTGCCAAGTTCAGGAATAGAACCCAGAACTCTGACTTCTTCACCCCAACTGGTGCGATACTCGATATTAAATAATAGTGTCATATATATTAGATTTTGAAATAAAAATAGCTGCAATGATTATGCAAGTATAGAAATTATTCCTCATAATCATGCAGCTATCGTTCTCTAAGTATTTCAAAATCCTATGCAAACGTTTGTGCTTGGATGGGTCTTATCCACATCGCGAAGCACCACAGGTTTTGCAGATGAGACAACCTTCCTGATATACCAGGGTTTCATTGCCACAACTTGGACATTTTTTGCCTTTGGCTTCTGTGCCGTCTTGAATGTATTTTTTCAAAGCACGTTCTACACCATTCTTCCACGTATTGATGCTTTCGCTGTCAAGTTGCAAGGAGCTTACCAATTTGATTACTTGTTCGATAGGCATGCGATAGCGTAATACACCGGAAATCAGTTTGGCATAGTTCCAATACTCTTTGTTAAACTTCTCGGATAAACCTTCAATGGTCACTTTATATCCGCGTTTGTTTTCAAACTGGAAGTCATAACGCTTGTTTCCATGGTCGTCTACGTTCTTGATGATATGTCCGGACACTACATTCTTAGGTAGAATAATACCTTCATCATCATCTAGTACACCCGTGAAAATTTCATAAGGATGATTGTCGAGCAAGCCGACGAATGCAACCCATTTCTCTTTGTTGTTCTGGAAGCGTACCACGTCTGCGTCCAATACTTTAGGACGGGTTTCAACCACAGTAGGAGGTTTGCATGGAGGAAGTCCCTCTTTTTTCTCATTTTTGGCAGAGAGCAATACTCCTGAACGGGAACCGTCGCGATAAACGGTACATCCTTTGCATCCGGATTTCCATGCTTCTACATATAAACGATTTACTAAATCTTCATCTACGTCGTTTGGTAGGTTGATGGTTACGCTGATAGAGTGATCTACCCATTTCTGGATACGTCCCTGCATCTTGACTTTCATCAGCCAATCTACGTCGTTGGAAGTTGCTTTATAATAAGGAGACTTTTCTACCATGGCATCCACTTCCTCTTGCGTATATCGTTTGGATGGGTTGTAGCCTTGTGCCTCCATCCAAGTTACGAATTTGGAATGGAAAACGATGTATTCTTCAAAAGCATCTCCGGTTTCATCCACAAAGTCGACGTGTACATTAGTGTCGTTCGGATTTACTTTACGGCGACGTTTGTACACCGGTAAAAATACGGGTTCAATACCAGAAGTGGTTTGTGTCATCAAGCTGGTAGTGCCTGTCGGAGCAATGGTGAGGCAAGCAATGTTGCGGCGACCGTATTTCTTCATTTCCTCATACAGTTCAGGATCAGCTTCACGCAGGCGGTTGATGAACGGATTGTTTTTCTCACGCTCTGTGTCATAAATTTCAAATGCACCACGTTCTTTTGCCATTTCTACGGATGAACGATAAGCGTTGAGAGCAACTGTCTTATGTACTTCTTCAGAGAATTCGGTAGCTTCTTCTGTTCCATAACGTAGTCCTAAAGCAGCAAGCATATCACCTTCAGCGGTGATACCAACACCGGTACGGCGTCCCTGACCACTCTTCTTGTATATCTTCTGCCACAGAACGCGCTCCGTATGTCTCACGTCTTCACTTTCAGGATCCACATCAATCTTGTCCATGATGCGTTCAATCTTCTCCAATTCCAGATCAATGATGTCATCCATGATGCGTTGTGCCAAAGCTACGTGCTTCTTGAATAACTCAAAATCAAAATATGCATCCGGGGTAAATGGATGAATCACATAAGAATATAAATTGATAGCCAGCAAACGACATGAATCGTAGGGGCATAAAGGAATTTCACCACACGGGTTTGTAGATACGGTACGATATCCTAAATCGGCATAACAATCGGGCACGGATTCTCTTAAAATTGTATCCCAGAAAAGGACGCCTGGCTCTGCAGATTTCCATGCATTGTGCACAATCTTTTTCCATAAACTGGAGGCGTCGATCTCTTTTTTGAAAGTCGGTTCCTTTGCGTCAATAGGGTATTGTTGTGTGTAAGGTTTTCCTTCAATGGCGGCTTCCATGAAAGAGTCGGCAAGTTTCACAGACACGTTGGCACCTGTTACTTTACCTTCTGTCATTTTAGCGTCAATAAATGCTTCAGAATCCGGATGTTTGATAGATACGCTTAACATCAAGGCACCACGTCGGCCGTCTTGAGCCACTTCGCGGGTTGAATTTGAATAGCGTTCCATGAAAGGTACCAAGCCGGTAGAGGTCAATGCGGAGTTCTTGACTGGAGAACCTTTTGGACGTATGTGCGACAAGTCATGTCCAACGCCTCCACGACGTTTCATGAGTTGGACTTGCTCTTCGTCTATTTTGAATATCGCACCGTAAGAGTCAGCTTCACCGTCTACGCCAATGACGAAACAGTTGGATAAGGAGGCTACTTGGTAATTGTTTCCGATTCCGGTCATAGGACTGCCTTGCGGAACAATGTACTTAAAGTGATCCAGCAAACTGAAGAGTTCCTCAGCACTTAATCCGTTAGGATACTTAGCTTCAATTCTGGCTACTTCATTAGCTATTCTCCAATGCATGTCTTCCGGAGATTTCTCATAGATATTTCCGAAAGAATCTTTGACTGCATATTTGTTTACCCAAACTCTGGCAGCCAGCTCATCGCCTTGGAAGTATCGTAAAGATTCTTCGTAGGCTTCTTCATAAGAATAAGTTTTTTTTTCCACGATGCTATAACTCTTAGATTTAGTTGCAAATAAGTAAATTTGTAGAAGTTGTACTTACTGGTAACAAATGTATTTGCAAATATGGGAATGTTTTTTAATCTGGCAAAATAAAAATGAATTATTTTATCAACTAAATAATAGTTTCCCAATTACTAGTATTAATATATTGATATATAAATGATTATGTTTTTTAGAAACCTAAAAAGTTTTCTAAAAAGTAAATTGCTAACAATTTATTAACTCTAAAAGTTTGCTCATTTTTAGAATATTCGCTTAATTTTTATATTCTCTTAAAATAGAAGTGATGATTCTTTTTATATCTTTGCAAAAAAAGGAAGAATGAAAAGCTTGAAACAAAGAAGAACAATTCGAAAATATCAGCAGAAAGATATTTCTTCTGATTTGTTAAATGATTTGCTTGAAACCTCTTTCCGTGCTTCTACAGTAGGGAATATGCAGGTATACAGTGTCATTGTAACGCGTGATGCAGAGCGTAAGGCAAAGTTGGCTCCCTCGCATTTCAATCAACCCATGGTGCAAACAGCTCCGGTTGTTCTTACGTTTTGTGTTGATTTAAGGCGGTTTAGCAAGTGGTGTGAGCAACGGAAAGCTGAACCTGGTTACAATAATTTTGAATGGTTTGTAACCGGTGCAATAGATACTCTATTAGCCGCCCAAACTTTCTGTGTGGCTGCTGAAGAGAAAGGGTTGGGGCTTTGTTATTTAGGGACAACCACTTATAATCCCCAAATGATTATTGAGACTTTGGAACTTCCTGAATTAGTATTTCCCTTGACAACTGTAACCGTAGGGTGGCCTGCCGAAGAGCCTGCTCAAGTAGACCGTCTGCCTTTGGAAGCCATTGTGCATGATGAAATTTATCATGATTATTCTCCTGAAGATATAGACAGGTTATATGCCTACAAAGAATCACTTCCTGAAAACAAACAGTATATTTTGGAAAATCAGAAAGAAACATTAGCTCAGGTCTTTACAGATGTGCGTTATACGAAAAAAGATAGTGAAGCGATGTCTGAAAATCTTTGGAAAGCCATGAAAAAGCAGGGATTTTGAATCTAATCGTTAGTTTCTTTTTTTCAATGCTGCTTGAATTTCATCTATTTCTGCCCGGAATGATTTATCGACCTCTCTCAGTTCTTTAATTGTTTTGCAAGCGTGTAGGACGGTTGCATGATCTTTATGACCAATCAATGCTCCGATTTTAGCCGTTGAAAAATCAGTGTATTTTTTGGTTAAGAACATGGCTATCTGACGGGCTTGAACCACTTCTCTCTTTCTTGATTTAGTGTGGATCGTAGCTATTTCCAAACTGAAATGCTTGCATACGGTTTGAATGATGTCGTCAACAGAAATAGTTTTACTTTCACTGTTCACAACTTTACGTACGATGCGTTGCGCCAACTCCAAATCAATCTCTTTGTTATAAATGGTGGAGTGTGCCATTATAGAAATAACAATGCCTTCCAAGTCACGTACACTGTCGCCAACGTTCTCTGCGATATAATCGATGACTTCCGATGGAAACTGCAGTCCATCACGGTGTATCTTATTGCGCAGAATGTTTTTACGAAGTTCTACGGTCGGTCTTTCCAACTCAGCAACCATTCCCCATTTAAAACGGGTAATGAGGCGCTCTTCCATACCTTGTAATAAGATAGGGGCACGGTCTGAAGTCAGAATAAGCTGTTTACCGTTCTGATGCAAATGATTAAAGATGTGGAAGAATGTATTTTGCGTTTTAGTAACGCCTGCAAATTCTTGGATATCATCGATAATCAGAATGTCAATGGTTTGATAGAAGTTGATAAAGTCGTTAGTCGTGTTGTTACGTACAGAATCGGTATATTGAACTTGAAATAGGTGCGCAGATACATATAGTACCCGTTTCCCTGGATGTAATTCTTTAATTTTGGTTCCGATGGCATTGGCAAGATGCGTTTTGCCTACACCGGAAGCTCCGTATAGAAACAACGGATTGAAGATCGTTTTAGCGGGGTTAAGGGCAACAGCTTCTGCTACACTGCGAGAAAGTTTGTTGCTATACCCTTCAATAAATGTTTCGAAGTTGTATTCCGGATTTAAATGTGGATCAAGCTCCGGAACAAGTATTTCTGGAATTGCTTTGCTGGTTGCCGATTTTTGTGGAGTTATAATGGTGCGATGTGTGGATTCCAAGTTAACCGTTTTCTCCGGACGGGAACTCTTGTCCACCATTACATTATACATCAATCTTGTCCCTTCACCAATTACTTTATAAAGGGTTTTGCGTAACAAATCTACAAATTTGTCCTCTAAAAATTCATAGAAGAACTGGCTGGGCACCTGTACGACCAGCGTTTTGTCCTCATATTTTAAAGGGATGATGGGGAGAAACCATGTTTTATATGTCTGCTCCGGCACATTGTCTCTAATAATTTCAAGACAACGATTCCACAGCGCGACATGATTTATTTCACTCATAACGGCTCTAATACATTTATTAATTAAGCAAAACTTCTACGAATGCAAAATTGGCAATCTTATTTGAGAAAAACAAATGTATTTTTTTTTGTGTTTTTCTAGAAAGGAATAAGAGCTTTACTCTCAACAACTTATCAATCCTTACGTTAAAGGGGTGCTTGGATGCCCTGTTGCATTTGTTTAACGCTTTGTTTATCAGTTATTAAGACTTGGAATTAGCGCAAAATTAACGGTTTTTATTTGCTGAAAAATAGTTCTTTATCGCTCTCTAAATAGAGTAATTGAGCGCTTTTCTTACAATTCATACTTCTCGCTCTTATTTAGATGTAATATATATAAGAAACTTTTTTTACTTTTCTTTTTTGCCGAATATAGAGAAATGAACATAGCGTTTCGGGTGTGATTTTAAGTCCTCTAGTAGGCTTGCGGCATTGGATGTTGTTGCATTTAGATTATTGTATAGAGCTGGGTCATTAAATAAAAGCCCTACCGTGTTATTTTTACTATTCAATTTGTCTGTAATCATTTTTACATTAGCCAGAGTCGAATCCACTTTTTGCATGGCTGCAGCAAAATTTACCTCCTTCAAATTGTTGGAAATTAGGATGAAGTTATCTCCAATGGTATTTAGCTTGCCTGTTAGCTGTGGAATATCATTCTTCATCAGTGTCTGCAGGTGGCGGGTGGTTACCGCCACATTGGCTGTGAGATCTTGTACGTTATGCAAAGTCGCCGGAATGGAGGAGTCAGCAAGTATTGTATTCAAAGAGGTGAGGATGGAGTCTAACTTAGGCAACATTTGTTCCACCTGCGGCATCATATTGGCTACTTTTTCCATCATCCCATTGTTAAGAGCACCGGGAATCGTGTCGCCCACCTGATGTTTCTCACGTGGGTTGTTAGCGAGTAATAAATTCATCTTGACACCACCTAACATTTCTGCGGTCAACTCGGCCGTACTACCTTTGGGTATTCGTAATTCCGGATCAATATCTATTTCAGCAACAACTTTTCCGGGTTGAGTATAGTCATAATATAAATCTCGTACAATACCTACACGGAAACCGTCGGCAAAAACCGGACTTGATTTAGTCAGCCCATTGACATTCTGAAAATTCACGTAGAAATAGCTGGAAGGTTTGAACATGTTGATGCCTTTCAGGTAGTTGATGCCATATACTAATACGCAGAGGGCGGCTATACCTGCAATACCTATTCTAACTTCCTTAGTGATATACTTCATGATGTATCTTGTTGTTATTTGTTTCTATTCTTTTTAAACTCATTGATGGCAGCGCTTACATTTGTCTTTTTACCGTTCTTAAATGCAATAATAAAGGCATCTTTGAATTGGGTGGAAATGCTGCGTTTGGTTCTCAATACCTTATTGTAGTCTGGTGACGTCCCGTAAGTGTATTTATAGATTCCATCTTCTTTATAGTAATCTACGTCTTTTAACCCTTTTAGTCTTTTATCATTCTTTGCTAAGGGGCGTGACGCAGTGATTATCTGTATTTTAAACACAATACCAGCTTGTTCTGTTTGAGTGGAAGCCACATTTTCTTCTCTTTGAGGAGATTGGCTCACTGATTTTGGTTTTGTGGGAGGTGTATTTTCTTTTTGGGGTGTCGAAGTCGAGGAGTCAACTGTCGCCATCTCTGCAGCGACGGGTATCTCTTCAGGTAATAGAGTGTTGCTACTCCCGTTCAAACGGATTTCCTGTTCACGCTTGTAACTAAGAAAGGCACGGAAGATGCCGTTAGCGAGGGATGTAGTTCCTGATTCTGTGTTGAGGAAACGTTCTTCTTCCATGGTAGAAATGAATCCGAGTTCCACTAATATACTAGGCATAGCACTAGCTTTCAACACCAAAAAGCCAGCTTGATGAACTCCACGATCTGTGCGGTTGCAAGTATTTCGGAAATGTTTTTGCACAAGCGATGCTAGATGTACACTCTGAGACATATATTTGTCTTGCATGAATTCGAAGATAATATATGATTCTGCTGAATTTGGATTGAAGCCGGCATATCGCGTTTTGTAGTCACTCTCGTATAAGATAACCGAGTTTTCGCGCTTGGCTACTTCTAGGTTAGCATCTGATTTAGCAAGACCTAACGTCCATGTGGAGGCACCTTTTGCTGTTCGATTCTGGGCTAATGCGTTGGTGTGTATAGAGATGAATAAATCGGCCTTGGCATTGTTTGCTATTTCTGCACGTCGGTCAAGAGGGATAAATACATCTCTATCGCGCGTGTAAATTACTTTTACATCAGGGCAATTATTCTTGATTTGTTTGCCGAGTTTTAATGCTACATTCAGATTAATATTTTTTTCTTTAGATATTTTTCCGACAGCACCCGGATCATGCCCACCATGCCCAGCATCAATCACGACAATAAAATCTCTGGCTTCAGTGCTGCCAATAAAATAAGGAGAAAAAAGCAGCCCTAAGCATATGCTTATAGATAATATGTAATGTCTATATAGTTTCATATTGGAAATTGCTGCAAATGTAGTAGAAATTTATAGAAAACTGATGCTTTGACTTCAAGTTTTGTGCTTTTTGCGTTCTTTTTCATCGGATTTAGCCTTTCTTTTTCCTTTCCTTCCTTTTATCTATTTGAAATTTTGTTGGATTTTTAAATAATTGGTCTCTGTGGTTTATATTTCTGATAATATCTGTAACTTTGTGGCAGGTAATTTAAAAGATAGAATAGGTATGATTCTTCGTTTTTTGAAGAACTGGGCATTGCCTTTTGCAATGATTGCCGGCACATTAGGATATTTCTTTTTTGCAAAGATTCCTTGTCTTGCTCCTGCCAAACCTTATGTGAATGGTTTGGTTGCTTTCTTGACTCCAACTCTGATTTTTGCTCAATTGTTGCTTACTTTTTGTAAGATTGAACTAAGTGAACTGAAACCTAAATCTTGGCATGGATGGTTGTTGTTGTTTCAGATGGTCTCTTGTTTGGTAGTAGCAATATTATTGGTGTTTTTACCCATGGAAGAAACTTATCGGGGAGTGTTTGAGGCTGCGATGGTTTGCCTGATTTGCCCTACTGCTACTGCAGCAGCCGTTATTACAGGTAAGTTGGGTGGGAGTGCATCTAGTTTAACTACTTATACTTTATTGTCCAATCTTTTAGCGGCGGTTGCTGTTCCACTTGTATTTCCTTTAGTAGAACCTCATGCAGATATTACGTTTTTTGCTGCCTTCTTAAAAATACTAAGTAAAGTGTTTCCTTTATTGCTATTCCCCTTCTTTTTAGCTTGGTTCTTGCGTGTATATCTATCTAGTATTCATCGTTTCTTGTTGCGCTTTCATGATGCTGCTTTTTATTTGTGGACGATGGCACTAGCCATTGTTTCAGGACAAACGGTGCGCTCATTGGCAAATAGTGATATTCCTGTTGCGGTGGAGGTATTAATAGCTTTGGTAGGATTGGTGACTTGCTGTATACAATTCTATTTGGGAAAACGAATAGGAGGACATTACAAAGAACGTATCAGTGGTGGACAAGCATTGGGACAGAAAAATACAATACTTGCCATATGGATGGCATATACGTATCTTAACCCTCTCTCTTCTGTGGGGCCTGGCTCATATGTATTGTGGCAAAATATTATCAATAGCTGGCAACTGTGGAAAAAGAGAAAAAAAGAAGAACAAGCAGCTGTTTAATGTTCGTCATATCCTAATTTATTTTCATTATAATCTGATGCTATGTAGGTTGGCCTGCCTTTGGTCTCTTTGAAGATTCGACCTATATATTCGCCTATTAGGCCTAATGAAAATAGCTGGATACCGCCTAAAAAGAGAATTACTACAATTAGTGTTGGAAAACCTGCAGCTTGGTCACCGTATAGTAGGGTTTTTATTAAGAAGTAGATGCCATAGATAAAGCTGGAGAAGGAAACTAAAACTCCACATACGGTAGCAATGCGTAACGGAGCAGTTGAAGAAAAGGTTATTCCCTCAATAGCGAGATTTAGTAATTTGAAAAAGCTCCATGAAGAGTGTCCTGCTAATCGATCTCCCCGATCAAATTCAATGCCTTTTTTCTGGTAACCAATCCAGCAGAATAGACCTTTTGTATATCGTTCATGTTCGCGCAGGTGGCGGAGAGATAGTATACATCGTCTATCTAATAAACGGAAATCTCCCACGTTGGGTAGAATGTCTATCCGGCTCATCTTTTGAAGTATTTTGTAGAAAGCCAGCGACAGCCGACGTCTCAACCAACTTTCTTCACCACGATTGCGCCGTTTGGCGTAGATGTCATCATAGCCTTCTTCCCAATATTGCAGCATTTGATCTACCAACTCGGGGGGGTCCTGTAAATCTGCATCCATCACCACACAGCAGTCTCCTATGGTATAATCGAAGCCAGCCAGCATTGCAATTTCCTTACCAAAGTTACGCGAAAGATTTACATAGTTAACCCGTCTGTCGGCTTGCCTTAATTGGCGAAGACTGGCTAAGGTTCCGTCACTACTCCCGTCGTTTATGAACAAAATCTCCCATTCATAGGTGTTGTTTCGGTCGACAAGTGCTATCAAACGTTGATAGAGAGAAGGAAGCATGGCTTCTTCGTTGTAGACAGGGATTAATAAGGTAACTTTTTTCATTATTCTTAGGAGTGTGACAAATACTTCACAAATATATCACTTTTGTGGAAGTATGGAATAAATTTGAGGAGAAAATGTCAAACCTTCTTTTTGAAAACATATCTAACCATTAAAAAATTGACAGGAATTGCAATTAGGAATACAGGAATAGGTGCCCAAGGTTTAGAGATGCCGAGCCATAAAGAAAGATTCAGCAGACCCATATGTAGTAGGTAGTTAAACAAATGTGCTCCGCCAAAGCCAAAAGCCTTTCCCCAAGAAGGTTTCTGATTAAAAGTGAAATAGGCAGTCAAGTAGAAGTTAGCAACGAAACTGACTATATATCCTAAGGTATAAGCTAGGTTCACGTTGATGCCCCATTGCAATATAAAGTATATGCCATAATGGAGAGCGGTAGCAAGTACGCCCACTATGATAAAGCGGATAAATTCCGGTATTTCTTGTTGCTTTAACTTCATCGATTGGTTTTATTGAGGTGCAAAGTTAGGTATAGTTACAGAATAATATGTATGAAGACAGTTTTGTTTTTAGTTAAATGATGGAATAAACGGTTGGAGAAGCTTTTCTTTCTCTTTTTATTTATATTTTTGCACACTAAAACATAAAAATGGATAGATATATGTCAGACAGAAAGAGAGCATTCTGGTTTATAGCACTGTTAAGTGCGCTTGTGGTTATTCCTTTTTTAGGAGAAACGATCTTTTATTCCAAAGGAGAGCCACGTGAAGCAATCGTTGCATTCTCTATGTTGGATAGTGGAAATTGGATACTTCCTCTTAATTATGGAACTGATATTGCATATAAACCTCCTTTTCTTTATTGGGCGATAGCTGCTTTTTCTGCGATTCTGGGAGGAGTGACAGAGTTTTCTTCCCGACTTCCGTCCGCTGTGTCTTTTTTAGCCATGCAGTTAGTGTTCTTTGCATTCGTAGCTAAACGTAAAGATGTGAAAACGGCTGTTCTGACTTCTATTCTTCTGCTATCTTCCTTTGAAGTACACCGTGCGGCAGTTGCTTGCCGGTTGGATATGTTACAGGTATCATTGATTGTGATTTCACTCTGTTTGTTATATAGGTGGGATGAAAAAGAGTGCCGGGGAATACCTTGGTTAGCTATTGCTATGATGGGATGTGCTTCATTGACTAAAGGACCGGTAGGTTCTGTTTTCCCATGTTTGGTAATAGGTCTGTATCAGTTGATACGTGGCCGTTCCTTTGCTAAAGCATTCTTTTCATTGGCTGGCATTGGGTTACTGTCTCTTATTCCTTTGGGTGTCTGGTTTTGGGCAGCTTATCAACAAGGTGGAACGGACTTTGTAAATTTAATGCTTGAAGAGAATACAGGACGATTTCTGAACAAGATGACTTATGAATCTCATGAAAATTCTATTTGGTATAACTTCCTTACACTCATCTGGGGTTGGATACCTTGGACTTTGGTGTTGTTTATCTCCTTATTCGAGTTGAAATGGACAAAAATGAGCTTTCTACCACGAGGTGAGCATTTTGTGCAACGACTGAAAAATGCATGGATAAAATTCCGGAATCAGTCTCCTATGCAGCTGTTTACTTGGCTGACTATAGTGGTGATTTTCGTATTCTATTGTGTGCCTAAAAGCAAACGTAGTGTTTATCTGCTTCCTATTTATCCGTTTATGGCAGTGCTCATTGCTGAGTATATGTTGGCTCTGGTACAGCGTGGAGCGAAAGTTTTTAAAATTAGTGCAGTTATTTTTGCTGCTTTAGGATTGTTGTTGACGAGTGTGTTTATTGTTGTTCGCCTCGGTATGATTCCCGACAGCATTTGGGGAACCGGACGGCATGCTGCTGAAAATATAGCTTTCATGTATGCCTTGGAAGAGGTATCATTATCCATTCCTCAGTGGATGTTGATTTCACTTCCTGTGATTGCAGCAATATGTGCATTGCGTATGGTTATAACACATGCTGATAACCGCTCTTTACTATATGGCATTGCGGGTTGTATGATTTGCTTGTTCGTATCTTTGGATGGTGTGTATCAACCTACCGTACTAGCTGTAAAGTCAGATAAGAACCTGGCAGATAGAGTGAATGTTTATATTCCACAAGGCGCAGTTTACTCCTATTCGGTTATGAGCTTCTATTGTGCAAACTATTACTTGAATGATCGAATGAGGCATTTTGAAAAAGAGAATCCTACAGGTGAAGGTTATGTGCTGGTTCCTGAGAAACAAGAAGAAGAAATGCTTGAGGTATTAGGTGCAACTTATCATTTGGAAAAAGTGTTTCGTACAGAGAGACGTAGCTGTGATTTACGTGATGAGGTTTGCTTCTATAAATTTAAGCAAATGAAACTTGCTGATTAAGAGTTAATAATGGATGTTTTAGAATAACTAAATTAGGACAAAAGTGGATCCCATCAAAATTATCAATAAATATTACCCTGAGGGAAATGAACTGAAGCAGATTCTTTTAACTCATAGCCGCTCTGTGGCAGACAAAGCTTTATGGATTGCTGACCGACATTTAGAACTTTCTCTAGATAAGGAATTTCTGTATGAAGCGGCTATGTTACACGACATTGGTATCTTTCTTACAGATGCAGAAGGTATTCAGTGCTTCGGTGATAAGCCCTATATCTGTCATGGATATTTGGGAGCTGACTTAGTACGTAGTGAAGGTTATCCACGCCATGCATTGGTGTGTGAACGACATACAGGAGCAGGACTTGCCTTAGATGAGATCATTACACTGAACCTGCCGGTGCCACATCGCGAGATGATACCAGTCAGCCTAGAAGAACAAGTGATTTGTTTTGCCGATAAATTTTATTCAAAGACTCGTTTGGATAAAGAAAAAACGGTTGAAAAAGCGAGAAAGAGTATTGAACGCTACGGAATAGAAGGTTTACAGCGCTTCGACCATTGGTGTGAACAGTTTTTGTAGCAATCTAATTTTCATTAAAAAGGGCAATTATCCGTATTAATTACGTACTTTTGTCCCCTCAAGCGTAAACTTAAATGTTAATGACGCCATTGAAAGCAAATACATTCATATCATTCATATTACTATTTGTCTTACTTCTACTTTCCAGTGAGGCTATATCTCAGCGTCGAGAAAGAAGAATGACACCGCCTGCAGGTCAACGTACAGACTCTTTGCAGAGAGGGAATGCATCTTTAAATGATTCACTAAGACGTGATACAGCCATAGTTGCTACACCGAAGAAGCAAGCTTTGGATGCTCCCGTTGCTTACGAAGCTTCAGACTCTATTGTCTTTGCACAGGGGGGAATGGCTCATCTGTATGGAGATGGCAAAGTGTCTTATCCTGGTGCGGATTTGGAGGCTGCGGTTATTTCGATGGATATGGATAATAGCGTTGTTTTTGCACGAGGAGTGACGGATTCATTGGATGTAGTGCAAGGCAAACCGGTCTTTAAAGATGGCGACACTTCTTACGAAACGGACACTATTCGTTATAATTTCAAAAGTAAAAAAGGTATTATCAGTAATGTGGTCAGCCAACAGGGTGAAGGTTATGTAACTGGCAATAATGCTAAGAAAGGAGCTAACGATGAGCTCTATATGAGAAGCGGCCGTTATACCACTTGTGATCATCATGATCACCCTCACTTTTATATGCAGATGACATATGCTAAGGTGCGTCCCAAAAAGAATGTAGTAACAGGACCTGCCTATCTGGTTGTAGAAGATGTTCCTTTGCCTCTAGCTGTTCCGTTCTTTTTCTTTCCGTTTTCCAGCAGTTACCAATCTGGATTCTTGATGCCTACTTATATGGATGATTCCAACCGTGGTTTCGGATTAACAGACGGGGGGTATTATTTTGCCATTAGCGACCAAATGGATTTGAAACTGAGAGGAGATATCTTTACGAAAGGTTCTTGGGCGCTTAATGCCGAGACGAACTATGTGAAAAGATACAAGTACTCCGGTTTGTTGCAGGCTAATTATCAGGTAACGAAGACTGGCGATAAAGGATTACCTGATTATTCGGAGGCTAAAGACTTTAAAATAGTATGGTCGCATCGTCAAGATCCAAAGGCTAGTCCTAACACTACTTTCTCTGCTAGTGTAAACTTCGCGACTAGTAGTTATGAACGTACCAATATTGGGAATATGTATAACTCAAACGCCATGTCACAAAATACCAAGACTTCCAGCGTCAGTTATTCTCGTAATTTTCCTGATCAGCATTTAAATATTTCTGCAACGACTAATATTGCGCAGACTATGCGTGACTCTTCCATTGCGGTGACTCTTCCCGATCTGAATATCTCTTTAAGTACTATTTTCCCTTTTAAACGGAAACATCAGGTGGGAAATGAAAGGTGGTATGAAAAAATATCGGTACGTTATACAGGCCGTATGAAGAATAGTATAACGACGAAGGATAATATGTTGTTTAAGTCGAATTTGGTAAGAGATTGGGAAAATGGTATGCAACACGATGTTCCAATTAGTGCTACATTTACTTTGTTTAAATACTTCAATTTAACTCCTTCTGTCAATTACACAGAGCGTTGGTATACCCGAAAGGTAAAGCAGGATTGGGATATACAGCAGCAGGAAGTAGTGAGAGATACGACTTACGGTTTTCATCGTGTATATAATTACAATGCCAGTCTGGGATTGAATACCAAAATCTATGGTATGTACAAACCTATATTTATGCCGAAGAAAGCAATTCAGATTCGTCATGTCATAACTCCTTCTATTAGCATCAGTGCTGCTCCGGATTTTACCTCATCGAATTTCGGTTACTATAATTCTTATATTAAAGAATCTAGAGATGGGGTACGAGATACGGTGAATTATTCGTATTATGCCGGACAAGTGTTCAGCCCACCTGGTGGAGGTAAACAAGGTAATATTCAGTTCAGTGTTTCCAATAATCTGGAGATGAAGTTCAAGGATAAGAATGACTCTATACGCAAAGTGAGTTTGATTGATGAACTTGGTGCCAGTATGTCTTACAATATGGCAGCTCCAACACGCCCATGGAGTGATTTGCAGTTAAATATGCGTCTGAAGTTATCTAAAAATTATACATTTAGTATGGCTTCTACTTTTGCTACTTATGCGTATGAATTCAATGAACGAGGCGAAGTTGTAACAGGCAATCGTACGGAGTGGTCTTATGGGCGTTTTGGAAGATGGTCTGGTTATGGTTCCTCTTTTAGCTATACGTTTAATAACGATACGTGGAAGAAGTGGAAAGAGAAGCTCCAAGGAAAGAAGGATAAAGATGAGGATAAAGGTGATGATGAACAGGCTGATACGGAAGATGACACCAATCCGGATGGTACTAAAAAGAAAAAAATAGAAAAAGCTTCGGTAGATTCAGATGGTTATCAAGTCTTTAAAATGCCATGGTCTTTGAACTTGAACTATAGCTTCAGCCTTTCAGAAGATAGATCGAAACCGATTAATCGGAAGTCAATGCGTTACCCTTATCGCTACACTCAAAATTTGAGTGCATCCGGTAATATCAAAGTATCTAATAAGTGGGCTATTAGCTTCAATTCCGGCTATGACTTTGAAGCCAAAAAAATAGTGCAAACTGCTTTCAATATAACCCGTGATTTACACTGTTTTAGTATGTCTGCCAGCCTTTCGCCTTTTGGACAGTGGAAGTATTATAATTTCACAATTCGTGCGAATGCGAGCATCTTACAAGATTTGAAATGGGAACAAAGAAGTCAGACTCAAAGCAATATACAATGGTACTAAGAAAGAAGGACGCCTAGGAGGCTTCTCTCGTTTAGTCTCTACTACCAAGTTATTTCCTTTTCTCCGTGTTGTTTTAGATATTGATTGGCTTGGCTGAAGTGCTTGTTTCCAAAGAATCCGTTATAGGCAGAAAGAGGAGATGGATGTGGAGAGGACAATACTAGATGCTTGTTGCGGTCAATGAAAGCTCCTTTACGTTGAGCATAAGCTCCCCAAAGAATGAATACAATATGTTCTTTTTCTTCAGCAAGTGCACGGATGACGGCATCAGTAAATGTTTCCCAACCACGCTTCTGGTGAGAACCTGCTTGATGTGCACGTACGGTAAGAGTTGCATTGAGCAATAACACTCCTTGCTTTGCCCAGCGAGTTAGATTTCCGGTAGTGGGAGAGTCGACGCCAATATCATTCTTTATTTCCTTAAAGATATTAAGTAGAGAGGGTGGCAAAGGGACGCCGTCGTTAACAGAGAAACAGAGGCCGTGTGCTTGTCCCGGACCATGGTAAGGATCTTGACCAATTATCACAACTTTTACGTTGTCGAAAGAGCATAAATTGAAAGCATTGAAAATTAGTTTACCTGGAGGATATATGGTGTGTTCTCCGTATTCATTCCGCACAAAATCAGTTAATGTTTGGAAATATGTTTTTTCAAATTCGGAATTTAAATGTGTTTTCCAACTTTCTTCTATCTGAACATTCATAATTGGTTTTATTAATGGTTTCGGACGCTAAAGTACAAAATAAAAAATAAAGTTCAACCTTTCAAAAGATTGAACTTTATTTCGTGTATCTGGATAAGCACCCGTTAAATTAAGTGTATGTTGTGTTCTTTGCATTCTTTACGCATTTCCTCTGGCCATATACTAGCTTGTATTTCACCGATATGTGCTTTACGTAAATAGAACAAGCATAAGCGTGACTGACCTATACCGCCGCCAATGGACAGTGGGAGCGTATCGTTCATCAAGCGTTTGTGGAAGTAGAGTTGTAGACGGTCTTCCTCCTTTTCTTCTTTCAGTTGACGTAGCAAGGTTTCCTTGTCTACGCGGATTCCCATGGAGGAAAGCTCGATACTGCGTTGCAACACGTGATCCCATAACAATAAATCACCGTTTAATCCGGGAAGATCGTTCAAACCAGAAGAGGTATAATCATCATAATCGGGCGCACGTCCGTCGTGTTTCTTCCCATCACCAAGATTGCATCCAATGCCGATGATAAACACGGCACCATATTTTTTACAGATAGCGTGTTCGCGACATTTAGGTTCTAAATTTGGATAAAGTTGACGCAGCTCTTCCGCATGAATAAAGTGCAACTTCTGTGGACAAGGTAAGCATGGTTTAATTTGCGGATACATCTCGTAAACCATATACTCTGTGCGTACCATGGCTGCATAGATGCGAGTGACTATCTCTTTTAAAAACTCCACATTACGGTCTTCGGAAGTAATGACGCGCTCCCAGTCCCATTGGTCTACATAGAGAGAATGCAAGTTCCCTAATTCTTCGTCGGCGCGGATGGCATTCATATCCGTATATATACCATATCCGGCTTCAATATGATATTCGGCAAGAGTGAGGCGTTTCCATTTAGCAAGAGAGTGAACTACTTCTGCTTTGGCATCACCCAAGTCCTTGATAGGAAAAGCAACAGCACGTTCCACGCCGTTTAAGTCGTCGTTGATACCCATGCCCTTTAACACGAAAAGTGGAGCCGTAACGCGTCTTAACCGTAGTTCGGAAGAGAGGTTTAACTGGAAGAATTCTTTTATCTGTTTAATCCCTAACTCTGTTTGTTTTAGGTCCAATAAAGGCTTATAACCTTCAGGTGTTATCAGGTAGCTCATAAATATATATTATTCATCTTATATTAAATTGCCTGGCAAAGATAGAGAAAATATTGATATTTGCTCTTATATTAAGCGTAAAAAGAACAAAATGAATAAGTATTGCTTTTATTGTTTTCAAAATAACAATAACATGAATGCTGATATTTGCTAGAAAAAGCTTTTCAATGTTAGGAATATACTGATTTTTTTATACTTTTGTATCCGATTTCGGCTCCGTAGCTTAGTGAATAGAGCGTCAGATTCCGGTTCTGAAGGTCGTGCGTTTGAATCGCACCGGGGTCACTAAAAGAGAATCGCATTGGATTAATAATAAATCTTTTGCGGTTTTTTGTTTTATAAGCTGTAAATAACAATAGATAACTGCCCTACTATAATAATTGAAAAGAGTATTATTGAGTAGTAAACTTCCTTTTCTCGCTTACTACTAGCAAAAAATAGATCTTCTTTTTTAATTCTGGTAAAAGTTATTCTGTCTACTATCCATTAAATAACATAAAATTATCGACCAATTCAATATTATTATTCGGAGTGAATAGGAATTTTATAATTGATGCTTTCGAGTTTGGCTGTTGAAATATGATAATCATACCATGCCAATATCCCCTATTTGTATGCTTTCAAGGTGTTTGCAAATCTTGTCAGCTTAGCAAATCTGGCTTATGCTTTATGAAAAGAAAAGAATTCAATATCAAAAAACGTATTCCATAAATCATAACTCTTAACCTACAAATGATAATTAAATTCTATTTTTGCAAATATAACCGATAATGTACGTCTATGCTAAAACATATATACCTCCCCCTCTTTTTTCTGTTTGTACAATGTCTTTCATTATTCGCTTCCATTGAAATACGTTCTACACATTTTACTATGGCAGACGGTATTGCGAATAATACTGTCCGTGACATACTGCAGGATAGCAAAGGTTTCATTTGGTTGGGTACTTTAAATGGATTGAGTCGGTATGACGGACGTTCGTTTGTTAATTACTATCCTAAGGAAGGAGAACCATCTTTAGTAGATCATCGTGTACGTAAGATGTATGAAGACAGCTTTGGTTTTCTTTGGATTGATGTAATTTCCGAAAGGCAATGTTGTTATGATTTGAAACTAGGGCATTTTGTCGATTTTACGGGATGTGGGGAGTACGAACAAAATTATTCGGGTATGATACGTTCCTCTAATGGCGATATATGGGTATATCATGACCAGAACGGCTGTCGACGAATACAGTGTCGTGATGATGTATTCTCTTCTGTCGTCTTCCGGAAGGAAAATGGGAATTTGTCGTCTTCTGTTGTAAGAGATGTATTGGAAGATGAAAAAGGACGAATCTGGATTATAACTCGGGACGGAGTAGATTTGGTTAAAGGTGACAGAGCAGAGAATATATTCCAAGCCAACTCAGTGGTGGGGGTTACTTCGGAGAAACATACATTTTTCGTCTCTATTGACGGACGGATATTTATGGAGAAGAATGACGTTTTTAAAGAAGCAGCACATTTACCTGGCAATCTAGTTCTTACCGTAACCGGTACTATGCTACTGAAAGATGATTTGTATGTTTTCACTTCTGTCGGCACTTATATTTTCCATACTTTGAATAAAACAATATCGCGAGCAGGTGTGCTAGATATAAAGAACGGTGAGATCCAGAAAGATAATCGTGGAAACTATTGGATTTATAACCATACGGGTAAGGTCTACTACGTTAATGCTGACACTCATGTAATCAAAAGTTTTCGTCTATTCCCGGAAGATAAAATGTATTACATTGATTTTGAACGGTATCACTTTGTGCATGATTCACGTGATATTATTTGGATTTCAACTTATGGTAACGGTCTTTTTGCCTATAATACACTAACAGATGAATTGCAGCATTTCACCACCCATATGGATGAATCTAGTCATATTCCTTCTGATTATTTGCTATATGTTATGGAAGATCGTTCAGGCAATATTTGGATCAGTTCAGAATTTTCTGGTATCTCTCGTTTGACGATATTGAATGAAGGTGCCACGTATATTTATCCAGAAGGTCGTTCAGATACAGACGATCGTTCCAATCTTATTCGTATGCTGACTCGTTTGAAAAATGGACATATTTATGCCGGTACACGGCGCGGAGGAATATATCTGTATGATAAAAACATGCATGCTGTTGATACAAAGTACTTTCATTCCAATATTTATGCAGTGGCTGAAGATGCTGACGGAGGTCTGTGGATGGGAAGTCGAGGAGAAGGCCTCTGTGTTGAGGATGTTTGGTACAAACATCGGAGGGATGATTCATCTTCACTTAGTAATAATCACATATTCAGCATACACCGAGATCGTAAAGGGCGTATGTGGGTAGGCACTTTTCATGGAGGATTAAACTTAGCTGTCAAAGGTAAGAATGGAAAATATACTTTCCGCCATTTCTTCGAACAGACTTATAATCAGCGTCAGATACGTGCTATAAATGAAGATCAAAATGGATATCTATGGATAGGTACGAGTGACGGAGTTTACGTCTTTCATCCCGATTCGTTGATTGCTGATCCAGCAAACTATCGGAAATACAATGAACAGAATAGCAATTTGCGAAGTAATGAAATTAAAAATTTCTGTTTAGATAGCCGAGGACGGATGTGGATAGCTACTTCTGGTGCGGGACTGAGTATGTGTTGGCCGGAGAAAAACTATGATAATCTTACATTTGAACGATATGATACCAATAACGGATTAGTGAATAATATGGTGCAGTCTATTGTGGAGGATCATCAAGGGAGAATTTGGGTTGCTACAGAATATGGAGTTTCCTGTCTGGATGCTGACAGATACATCTTTGAAAATTATTATTTTTCATCTTACATATTGGGAAATACTTATAGTGATAATAGTGCTTGTGTGACGGAAGACGGAAGGATTGTGTTTGGTTCAGGTTATGGAATGGTGGTGATAGATCCTAATAGGACTAGA
>CALYZE010000014.1 GCA_945607605.1 uncultured Bacteroides sp. | reverse complement strand
CTTACAAGGCTTTAATTAGGAATACTCGTACTCGAAGCGGGACTTGAACCCGCACAGCCGCAATGGCCAAAGGATTTTAAGTCCTTCGTGTCTACCATTCCACCATTCGAGCATCCTATAAAGGAGAGCGGAAAACGAGACTCGAACTCGCGACCCTAACCTTGGCAAGGTTATGCTCTACCAACTGAGCTATTTCCGCAGGTGTTTTGGAGAACGGGTGCAAAGATAAACAGTTTCCTCGTTTCTACCAAATATTTCCTTTAAAAAGTATCGTGCTCAAAGCGAGACTTGGACTCTTTATTCTATCGGCCCAGCAATTCTTTTTCTGCCATTTCCATTCCATGGAAGCTAAAGCCATCTACTACCTGCTGCATCAATGCAGAAATTGCATCATTGCAGAGATTTCCGATACTTCCTTCGTGTGTGTGATGTACCTCTTTGTCATGTGAAAACTTTCCAGCTTCAATATCAAGTCCAACCTTCTTATAAGCATCACGGAAAGGCATACCTTCACGAGCCAAACGATTTACTTCTTCCACACTAAAGATAAGCAGGTACTTATCATCATCCAAAATCTGTTCGTTCACTTTAACCTCATTCATGATGTAAGTGGTCATCTGCAAGCAGTCTTTTAACTCCTGAAATGCCGGAAGGAACACCTCTTTTATAATCTGCAAGTCACGAAAGTAACCGGAAGGCAAATTATTGGCAATCATCATTATTTGCTGTGGCAAAGATTGCAGTTTGTTACATTTGGCACGCGTTAATTCAAACACATCCGGGTTCTTTTTATGCGGCATAATGCTGGAACCGGTAGTACAGTCATCCGGTAACTTCACAAAATTGAAATTTTGACTATTGAACATACAAGCATCAAAAGCTAATTTAGAAATGGTACCAGCAATGCTTGCCAAAGCAAAAGCAACATTACGCTCCATCTTACCGCGTCCCATTTGAGCATAGACCACATTATAATTTAAAGAGTCGAAGCCCAAAAGATCAGTAGTCATGGTGCGGTTCAACGGAAAAGAAGAGCCATAGCCAGCTGCAGACCCCAACGGATTGCGGTTGCACATTTTGAAAGCCGCCTGCAAGAATAACATATCATCTACAAGACCCTCTGCATATGCACCAAACCAAAGTCCGAAGGAAGAAGGCATCGCAATCTGCAAATGTGTATATCCCGGCATCAAAACCTTTTTATAACGTTCACTCTGACGAATAAGCACATGAAACAACTGTTCCACGGCTATTGCAATTTCCTTGATCTGCGTACGAGTAAAAAGTTTCAAGTCAAGCAAAACTTGATCATTGCGAGAACGCCCGCTGTGAATTTTTTTGCCGACATCACCTAATTTACGAGTCAGCATTAGTTCCACCTGCGAATGCACGTCTTCCACGCCTTCCTCTATAACAAACTCTCCACGTTCGGCAGTAGCATAAATATTCTTCAATTCAGCAATCAATTGCTCTAATTCATCTTTTGTCAGCAGACCGATACTCTCAAGCATCGTGATATGTGCCATAGAGCCCAATACATCATGCTTAGCCAAGTAAAGATCCATTTCACGGTCACGTCCCACCGTAAAGCGTTCAATCTCTTTATTAACCTGAACGGATTTCTCCCAAAGTTTCTGAGTCACGTTGTTTGATTGATTAGTTATTAGTATTGTATCATTGCCAGCATATTTGCCATTTTCTCCAATCCCTCCTGCAAAGGTTTCTGCACCATGGTTTTCATAAACGGATTCAATTCCATGCCAATGGTCAGCTTCATTTTGCATTCGCTATCAGTAACCGGTACAAGCTGTATCCATAAGTTGAACGGCAATGGTGAAGTGGTTGTAGCAAACTTAATACACTTACAAGGTTCTTTTTCCACAATCTGTAGGGTGATTTTCCCTACGGGAGCCACCTCGATGGTCATGCTATCAGCATCAAAGCTCAAGTTCTTCACCTTATCTTCCGGCAAACGATCTTTCACTTTTTCCAAATTATTTAGGTCGGAAAGTTTTTCATAAACAGCTTCTTGAGAAGCCGATATAACCTTCACTTCACTCTCAAATTTCGTCATAATTCAATCGTATTAAAAGACAAAAAAGAACTATCCGGACAGAATCTATCCGAATGGCCCTCTCGTCAAACATATATTATCTAAAATAGATCTTATTTCGCAGGCTCCCAATGCGCAGGATCTTTACGCCATTCGTTCAGCGTATCCACATCTTCTTCCTCAATGTAACCGGTACGTAATGCAACTTCCATCACCGCTTCGTAGTTGGTCAATGTAACCAAAGGAACCTTGGCATCCTTAAAAGCTTTTTCAGCAATCGGGAAACCATAAGTGTAGGCCGCAACCATACCAATCACTTCACAGCCGTCACGACGAATCGCTTCCACTGCTTTCAAACTGCTTCCACCGGTAGAGATCAAATCTTCTACAACTACCACTTTCATACCAGGGCGAAGTTCACCTTCAATCAAATTTTCCAATCCATGATCTTTCGGAGTGGAGCGTACATATACAAACGGCAGATTTAATGCATCAGCTACTAAAGCTCCTTGCGGAATAGCACCAGTTGCTACGCCAGCAATCGCATCTACCTGTCCGAAACGTTCCAAAATCAGACGCGTAATTTCTATCTTTACAAAATTACGGAGAGAAGGATAAGAAAGGGTTTTACGATTATCACAATAAAACGGAGATTTCCAGCCGGAAGCCCAAGTGAAAGGGTTAGCCGGTTGTAGTTTAATCGCTTTAATCTTCAGCAGCTTCTCTGCAAACAATCTTTCTAAAGTCTTCATAGCAAAACTAACTATTATGATAAATATGGTGCAAAAATACGGAAACGGAACGAGAATAAAAAAGAGAAAGCCGATAATTTTTCATTCAAGGTACTCATTTTCATCAGAAACGTCGATACAGTGACGGATATCACTCATTTCGAAGCCACGACTCAAAGCGAAACGTATTAATTTGCCATTTAATTCAAATTCGTTTTCAGCACGAACACTCTTCCGCTTTGAAGCCAAGAGATCACGCAAAATGGAAAGATATTCAGCTTCATCAATCTCATCAAAACAGGAGCTATAGACTGCGAAAGATATTTTCTTCAATTGTAGAGCCTGCCCTATTTTTCTTCTTCCCCATTTAGCAAAACGATATTTATCGCGAATAAAAGCCCGACAAAAGCGTTCTTCATCAATGTACTTTTCTTCTTCCAAACGCTGCAAAACACGGTCTATGGTTGAATAGTCAATCCCCCACCGTTGCAACTTTTCTACTATTTCTGCCCGACAGTGTTCCGCCGTAGCACAATAAGCGGCTACCCGGTTCAAGGCTTCTTTTTCAGTCATCTCAATCATCGTTCTGCAATCACAAACCGGTCGTTACCGGAAATATCTTTTTGAATATGGGCATTCGTGTAACCTTGTTCACAAAGCATAGCGACAGTCGCCTCTCCAAATGCCCGGTTAATTTCAAAATAAAGTTTACCACCTGTTACCAACATCTCTCGTCCAAGTTCGGCAATGCGACGATAAAAAAGAAGTGGATCGGTATCAGGAACAAACAAAGCTAAAGAAGGTTCCCAATCCAACACATTCCGTTCCATGTCTTGCTTTTCTTTATCCAGAACATAAGGAGGATTACTCACTATAACCTCATATTGTTCTTTTTCACTTGGATCACAAGTCAGCACATCGCATAAGACGAACTGTACCGAAGCTTGCAAAGTATCGTTGTTTTCGCGAGCAAGGGTCAGTGCTTCTTCCGACACATCCCAAGCCACCACCTGTGCATTAGGCCATTCTTTTGACAAAGAAATCGCAATACATCCGCTTCCCGTACCAACATCCAGAATCCGAGCATCCACAGGCAGTTCTTTCAAAAGAAGCTCTACCAACTCTTCTGTTTCCGGACGAGGAATCAGTACGCCGGGAGCCACATGAAATGTACGCCCTAGGAAGTTCGCTACACCTTGTACATACTGTATCGGCTCAAAATCACACAAACGAGTAAGAATGGTATCCAATTCTTGCTCTTCTTTTAAGGATAAAGTTATATCTTTGCCCAGATAATAATCGACCGTACTCTGCCCCAGCATTTCACAACAGACAATGCGAGAAAGATTGGCAGCCTCTTGTCTGGGGTAACACGCTTGCAAGATACTGCGAATTTGAGAAACGGTAACATTCATAACGATTTGGATATTTTCTGCAAAAGTAAGAATAATCCAAAAGAACAAAACATAATGGAAGAAGAAAAATACATGCGGCGTTGCATTCAATTGGCACAAAACGGCTCATGCAATGCCGCTCCAAACCCTATAGTAGGGGCCGTAATTGTATGTGACGGAAAAATTATCGGTGAAGGCTATCACATACATTATGGAGAAGCGCATGCCGAGATCCATGCGATCCGATCGGTGAAAGATCCATCACTTTTAAAACGATCTACCATTTACGTAAGCTTAGAGCCTTGCTCTCACTATGGGCAAACCCCTCCTTGTGCCGATTTGATCATAGAGAAACAAATTCCCCGCATTGTTATAGGTTGCCAAGATCCGTTTTCTAAAGTGGCAGGCAGAGGCATCCAGAAGCTGAAAGATGCCGGGAGAGAGGTCATTGTAGGAGTATTAGAAAAGGAATGTCAGCATCTGATTCGCAGGTTTATAACTTTTCATGCGCTACGCCGTCCTTATATCACGCTAAAATGGGCGGAATCAGCAGATAAATATATTGACCTTTTCCGTACAGATGGAAGTCCGGTACTACTATCCAGTCCATACACATCCATGTTGGCACATAAAAGACGGTCAGAACACAGCGCTATCATGGTTGGTACACACACTGCTCAACTAGACAACCCCCATTTAAATGTACGTCATTGGCACGGAAGTTCTCCTGTGCGCATTGTTCTGGATAAAGAACAAACCCTGCCAACTTCCCTACACCTTTTTGACGGTAGCATACCCACCCTTGTATTTACAGAAAGCCCGCAC
Organism: uncultured Bacteroides sp.; assembly: GCA_945607605.1. GTDB lineage: Bacteria > Bacteroidota > Bacteroidia > Bacteroidales > Bacteroidaceae > Bacteroides. The sequence continues at coordinate 42,056 of CALYZE010000014.1, read as the reverse complement.
GAACCCTTACCAAATGTAGAATATCTTCCAATAGACTTTCAGCAAAACATTCTGCCTCAAATCATGGAAATATTATACACCCGTGGACTCCAATCGTTATTGGTAGAAGGGGGCAGTATCCTGTTACAGTCTTTCATTGACGCTGAGTTGTGGGACGAAGCATTTGTTGAAGAGGCTCCGATCCTGCTTCATTCCGGTGTTAAAGCACCTGAAATGAGTGACAAAAATCCTTATCTCATTGAACCATCATTCGGTAGAAGTTTTCGTCATTATACCGCTGTAAAAAACGGTCAATAGCCTCATATATGGGCTTTTTTATCGAAAAAACAGGGCATATTATCTATAATTTTATATAAAACTTGCTTGTAAAGCTGATTATAGAAAAAAATGTTCCTATTTTTGCAACTTGTAAATAAACACTATCTTTCAAATGAAAATAAAGTTTTTATCTGTAATTGTGAGTTTTCTGATTCTGTCAATAGCCGTAAGTTCATGTCTCGACTCTGAAGAAAACTATGAATTCAGCTCAGACGCAATGGTACACGCTTTTGGCATCGATACTATACATGGTAAGCATTATAAGTTTTCGATAGACCAGCTTAACAGACGAATCTATAACAGTGACTCTCTGCCGGTGGGTTCCGATACCATTATTGATCGAATCTTGATTGACACTTTCTCTGTGAGTGGTTGGATCACTTCCGGTTCACCTACAGACACTTTATTTGTCCTGGCTGACTCCGTAAGCCTGCTTCCAGCCATGAATAAAGGGAATAACGGAATGGAATTTACCATTCATGCCGCAGATGGTGTAACGACTCGTAAGTATACGTTGGAAGTCAGAGTACATTTGCAAGACCCTGACTCTTTGGAATGGAGAGAAATGACCCCATTCAGCAACACAGCCCTTACCGGTAAGCAGAAAGCAGTGACTCTAAAAAGTCAGTCCAACGAAGATCTGTGGATTTATACTTCCAACACAACAGCCCATAAAACTTCTACTGCTCCAAGCAATATACGATGGGAATCTGTAAGCGGAATCAATCTTCCTGCTGATGTAAAACTCTCTTCCATTGTAAACTTTAAGACTACAAATACGACCACTGAAAAAGAGACCCTTTATGCCGTTACAAGTACGAATAAAGTATATGCTTCTGAAAATGGCATCGCATGGAAAGAAGTGACCAGTTTGGGAAATCAGGTGAAAACACTCATCGCTACTCGTCCCAACATTCTAACCGGTATCGTTGAAATTAACGGTGTCAACTATTTCAACACCAGCAACGACGGTATCAATTGGGAGAAACCCGAAACTGACGACCAAGGTCAAGTAATCCTTGCCAGTGTTCCAGAGAATTTCCCTATAGACAATCTATACACCAGTGAGTTTTCTACTGCCAACGGCATTAAACAAACCATAGCAGTAGGTACACCCAGAACCAGTGGAGACAAACAAACTCTCATGTGGTTCTCCATTGATGGAAGTAATTGGGCAGAAATGTCCTCCACCGCTTATGATGCCTATTGTCCGGTGATGAACCATCCTTTTGTGATGTACTACAACAATCTTTTCTATTGCTTCGGGGATGAACTCAACGACATATATTCTTCCATAGCCGGAATAGCTTGGCAAAAGACTTCAAGAAAGTTTATGCTACCACAAGCGTTCAACGACAATACAGCTCCTTATTCTATCAGCATTGATGAGAACCAATTTATCTGGATTGTATTTGGAGGTGGAAGTACTGAAAACAAAGTATGGCGTGGGCGTCTTAATAAATTAGGTTTCAAAGAGCAGTAATTGCTAACAACTAAAAAGATGCTATATAAGGAACAAATTGATTTAAACCGAATTCCCCAACATGTGGCCATTATCATGGATGGCAACGGACGATGGGCTAAGCAGCGTGGACACGAGCGCAGCTATGGACATCAAGTTGGTGCCGAGACCGTACATATTATTGCGGAAGAAGCGGCAAGATTAGGCATCAAATATCTGACTTTATACACGTTCTCTACCGAAAACTGGAATCGTCCTTCAGACGAAGTAGCTACCTTGATGGGGCTTCTCTTTGATTCGATCGAAGAAGAAACTTTTATGAAGAACAATATCAGTTTCCAAGTAGTTGGCGATATTGAAAAATTACCGGTGAACGTACAGCAACGATTAAACACCTGCGTAGAGCATACTTCACGGAACACAGGCATGTGCCTGGTATTGGCACTCAGTTATTCCTCTCGTTGGGAGATAACAGAAGTTGTTCGACAAATAGCCACTCTGGTGCAACAAGGCAAATTAAGTCCTGACCAAATCAATTGTAAACTGATTTCAGAGCACCTGACTACGAACTTTATGCCCGATCCCGACTTACTGATACGTACCGGAGGAGAAATCCGTCTCAGCAATTACTTGCTTTGGCAAGCTGCTTATTCGGAACTTTACTTCTGTGATACTTATTGGCCCGACTTTCGGGAAGAAGAACTTTGTAAAGCTATTTGCGACTACCAGAAACGCGAACGCAGGTTCGGCAAAACTAGTGAGCAAATCAGTTAATTAAATATTGAAAATTGAGAAACAACTTGTAATTAGAAATTCATAAAATAATGCACTATCGTATTTTCTCCATACTCGTAACATTCATCTGCCTTTTCGGCTGCGGACTGACCGCTGCAGCACAGGACGTTAATCATACTGATGAAACTGAAAAACCAGTCATTCTCTATTCGGGAACGCCCAAGAAGTATGAAATAGCAGACATCAAAGTCGAAGGAGCCCCAAACTATGAGGACTATGTAATTATCGGATTATCCGGCTTGTCTAAAGGACAAACAATCACTCTGCCGGGTGAAGAAATCACACAAGCTTGTAAGCGTTATTGGCGGCATGGTCTTTTTTCAGACGTTGGAATTACAGCTGACAAGCTTGAAGACGATAAGGTTTGGTTGACCATTCACTTGACGATGCGCCCTCGTGTATCTGACATCCACTACAGCGGTGTGAAGAAGTCTGAACGCGAAGATCTGGAGAGCAAAATCGGTGTGATCAAGGGCGGACAGATAACCCCCAATATGGTGGACCGCGCCAAGACTTTGATCAAACGTTATTTTGACGACAAGGGATTTAAGAATGCAGAGATCATCATCACTCAAAAGGATGATGCCGAGAAGAAGAACGAAGTGATTGTCAACATCAATATTGACAAGAAAGAGAAAGTAAAAGTGCATGAAATCACCATTGTAGGCAACGAGGCGTTTACGACCAAGAAGCTGAAGCGTGTGATGAAGAAAACAAATGAAAAGAGCAAACTGCTGAACTTGTTCCGCACGAAAAAGTTTATCGAAGAGAACTATGAGGCAGACAAGCAGTTGATTATCGATAAATACAACGAATTTGGTTACCGTGACGCTACCATTATAGAAGATAGTATCAAACCTTACGATGACCGTACGGTAGACATTTTCATGAAGATTGACGAAGGAGAGAAATATTACCTTCGTAATGTAACGTGGGTAGGTAATACACTTTACCCTTCCGAACAGTTGAACTTCATGCTTCGCATGCAGAAAGGTGACGTTTATAACCAGAAGTTATTGGAAGAACGTACCATGAGTGATGAAGACGCTATCGGCAATCTTTATTATAACAACGGTTACCTCTTCTACAGCCTCGAGCCGGTAGAAGTAAACATTGTAGGTGACTCCATCGATCTTGAGATGCGTATCTTCGAAGGTCGTCAGGCTACCATCAATAAAATCAGCATCAACGGTAACGACCGTCTGTATGAAAACGTAGTACGTCGCGAACTTCGTACTCGTCCGGGCGAACTCTTTAGCCGCGAAGATTTGATGCGTTCTATGCGTGAAATCCAACAGATGGGACACTTTGACCCGGAACAAATCCAACCTGATATTCAACCAAGACCCGAAGACGGAACTGTAGATATAGGTTATGACCTCGTTTCCAAAGCAAATGACCAAGTGGAATTCTCTGCCGGTTGGGGACAAACGGGTGTGATTGGTAAGTTGAGCTTGAAGTTTACGAACTTCTCCTTCGCCAACCTACTGCATCCGGGTGAAAACTACCGTGGCATCCTGCCGCAAGGAGATGGTCAAACCTTGACTATCAGCGGACAGACCAATGCCAAGTACTACCAGTCTTACAGTGTGTCATTCTTCGACCCATGGTTTGGCGGTAAACGTCCGAATGCATTCTCTGTATCAGCATTCTATTCTCGTCAGACAGATATCAGTAGCCGCTATTACAACTCTGCATACATGAATAACTATTACAACAACTATTACAGTGGTATGTATGGTTACGGTATGTATAATTATGGCAACTACAACAACTACGAAAACTATTACGACCCCGACAAGTCTATCCAGATGTACGGTTTGGCAGTAATGTTTGGTAAACGTCTGAAATGGCCGGATGACTACTTCCAATTCTCAGCAGAATTGTCCTACCAACGCTATATCCTCAGCGACTGGCAATACTTCCCCGTTACCAACGGTAAGTGTAACAACTTGAGCTTGAATTTGTCATTGTCTCGTAGTTCTATTGACAATCCTATTTACCCCCGTCAAGGTTCAGAGTTCTCACTTTCTGCACAGTTGACACCGCCCTACTCCCTGTTTGACGGTACAGACTACAGCAAGTACAGCCCCAACAGCCAGGACGACATGAACAAGATGCATAAATGGATTGAGTACCACAAGTGGAAATTCAAATCCAAGATCTATATTCCTTTAATGGATCCAATGACAGTAAAACGTACTCCCGTTCTGATGGGTCGTGTAGAATTTGGTTTGTTGGGACATTACAACAAGAATAAAAAGTCTCCTTTTGAAACCTTCGACGTAGGTGGTGACGGTATGACAGGATACTCCAGCTATGCAACGGAAAGTGTTGCTCTCCGTGGTTACGAAAACAGTGCATTGACTCCTTACGGATATGAAGGCTACGCTTATACCCGTCTCGGACTGGAATTAAGATATCCATTGATGCTGGAAACAAGTACCAGTATTTATGCGTTAACTTTCGTAGAAGCCGGTAATGCTTGGCAAGACGTTAACAAGTTCAACCCATTTGATTTGAAACGTTCGGCCGGTGTCGGTGTCCGCATCTTCCTCCCGATGATTGGTATGATGGGTATTGACTGGGCTTATGGTTTCGACAAAGTATTTGGTTCTAAACAATACGGTGGTAGCCAATTCCACTTCATCTTAGGACAAGAATTCTAATTTGTTTCACAAAAACCAAACATTATGAGAAAGAGTATTTTATTCATGTTTCTGCTGTTTGCCATCGGCGTGACAGCAAATGCGCAAAAATTTGCCCTGATAGATATGGAATATATCCTAAGTAATATCCCGGCTTATGAACGAGCCAACGAACAGTTGGACCAATCCTCTAAGGTATGGCAAAGCGAAGTTGAAAAAATCTCCGAAGAAGCCAAGACTATGTATAAGGAATACCAATCTAAAATAGCAACCCTTTCGGAAGAGCAAAGAGGCAAAAGAGAGGAAGCCATTATAGAAAAAGAGAAAGCAGCCTCTGAATTGCGCCGCCAATACTTCGGTCCCGAAGGTGAACTCTACGCAAAGCGTGAAAGTTTGATGAAACCTATTCAGGACGATATATACGACGTTGTGAAGGAAATAGCCACTCAAAAAGGATATTCCGTAGTGGTTGACAGAGCTTCCGCCTCCAGCATTATTTTTGCTAGTCCAAGCATTGATATCAGTAATGAAGTGCTTGCTAAATTAGGATATTCAAATTAATTTCATACATTTGCCAAGTGAAAACAGACTGCATTCCGGCATTCAAAGTAAGCTTAGTTTACAGAACCCCCGGTTTGCGTTATCTTTGCAACGATACAACGAATTATCATTTAAATAAATAATAAATATTATGCTTAAAAAAATCACACTACTCGTAGTTATGTTTGTCCTCCCTTTAGGAGCTATGGCACAAGCAAAATTCGCTCACATGAATTCGCAAGACGTTATTGCTGTGATGCCTGAGTTTACAAAAGCTCAAGCAGACATAGATGCTCTTTCAAAACAGTATCAGAAAGAGATGGAAACCGGTCAGGCAGAATTCCAAAAGAAATATCAAGAATTCCTAGCACAAGGTGACTCTCTACCGAGAAACATTGCAGAGAGACGTCAAAAAGAATTGCAAGAAATGGCTCAACGTCAGGAACAATTCCAACAAGAAGCCTACCAATCTTTGCAGAAAGCACAACAAGATTCAATGGCTCCTATCTATGCCAAATTGGATCAAGCTATCGAAGCTGTAGGTAAGAGTGAAGGTGTTGTTTACATTTTCGACTTGGCTCGCACTCCGATACCTTTCGTTGGTGCACAGAGTGTAGATGTAACTGCTAAGGTTAAAGCACAGTTGGGCATTAAATAAAAAACCAACCAATCAAAACAATAAAGAGGCATGAGCGTAAGCTTGTGCCTCTTTATTGTTTGATAGATTCCTTATACTTGATCTTAGGAAAGCCTATTCTTCTACACGTGCTTAATCAAAATTTTGCATTATCTTTGTGGGATATATAATTTCTGAAAAGTATGAAACAGCTATTATCCACAACTCCCGGCCCAATTGGTATATTCGATTCCGGATATGGTGGCTTGACCATCTTAAGCAAAATACGCGAGGTGCTTCCTGAATATGACTATATCTATCTGGGCGATAATGCCCGTACCCCCTATGGAACCCGTTCTTTTGAAATTGTATATGAGTTCACCTTACAGGCAGTCACCAAACTCTTTGAAATGGGTTGCCACTTGGTGATTCTTGCTTGCAACACCGCTTCAGCCAAGGCCCTGCGAAACATTCAGACCCATGATCTTCCTCGTCTGGATCCGATGCGACGCGTACTCGGCGTCATCCGCCCCACCGTAGAGTGTATAGGAGACATTACCCAAAGTCGGCACATTGGTGTACTGGCTACCGCCGGCACCATCAAATCTCAATCTTATCCGTTAGAAGTACATAAACTCTTCCCCGATATAAAAGTAAGCGGAGAAGCCTGCCCGATGTGGGTACCATTGGTAGAGTACAATGAAGCAGAAAGCGAAGGAACCGATTATTTTATCCGCAAATACATTGATCAACTGCTTGCCAAAGACAGTCAGATAGACACTGTTATTTTAGGTTGCACACACTATCCGATACTGCTGCCCAAAATTCAAAAATACATGCCTTCGGGCATCACCACTGTGGCACAAGGAGAGTTAGTAGCACAAAGTCTGAGAGATTATCTTCAACGCCATCCGGAGATGGATAAGAAATGCACCAAAGGAGGAAGGTGCGTGTATCGTACCACAGAAGCAGAGGATAAGTTTATTGAATCAGCTTCCACCTTCTTGAACGAATCCATCAAAGTAGAACGAATTGCATTGGAGCTTTAAGTAAACAAGCGAGATTGTCAAACTCGTGAAATGTTTGTTCCAAAGTTGCGGATATGTATTCGCAGCCTGCGAATGTCTGTTCCAAGGTTGCGAATAGACATTCGCAGTGTGGGAACAAAGATGAGTCTTAATTCTTACCAACTTTAGAAGCAGTAAAGAATATGTTTTCTATTCACTGTTCCACTTTTTTCTATAACCACCCAAGATCTAACAAAACCCATCTCGGAACACTCCTTCCACCTGCCGTCCCTCCGCTTATAAGTATGGCAGATTACCGATAAAAATCCAAAACTTCTTTCCCTTCCTATTTGTTGATATCAATGAGACCACAGAGAAGTACCGGTCTTTCTGTCCAAACAGAATAGAGATATTATCCGATAAATATAGGAAAGTATAATAGGCTTTTCAAAACTTAACACTATATTTGTCATACAAACCTCTAAATTCATACCATTATGAAAGAAGAAGATAAAAGCAAACTCATTGAAGTATTCAAAGGAGCACCGTGGGAAGCCGAACTTGTGAAGACCCAGCTTGCGAGCAATGACATTGATGCGATGACTAAAGACAGTTTGTTGGTAAATATTGTATTACCACCCACAGCCATTGACATCGCCGTTTTGGTTAGAGAAGAAGATTATGAAGCGGCTATGGAGGTGGTTCGCGAACGCGAGAAAAACAAAGACAGAGATTAAATCTCTCTAAGGCCCTACACAAATATGAAACAACCCTTCACAAGAGTAGCTGTCAAAATAGGCAGTAACGTCTTGACACGCCGTGACGGAACATTGGACGTTACGCGTATGTCTGCACTTGTAGATCAGGTAGCTGAACTACACAAGGCGGGTGTGGAAATCATACTCGTCTCTTCCGGAGCCGTAGCTTCGGGACGAAGTGAGGTACACCCCAACAAAAAGTTGGATAGTGTAGATCAACGTCAATTATTTTCGGCAGTGGGACAAGCAAAACTGATTAACCGCTATTATGAACTGTTTCGTGAGCACGGCATACCCGTAGGTCAAGTACTCACCATGAAAGAGAATTTCAGTACCCGCCGTCATTATCTCAATCAAAAAAACTGCATGACAGTCATGCTGGAGAACGGTGTGATTCCGATCGTCAATGAAAACGATACCATCTCCGTAAGCGAACTGATGTTCACCGACAATGACGAACTATCAGGTCTGATAGCCTCCATGATGGATGCCCAGGCGCTGATTATTTTGAGCAACATAGACGGAATTTACAACGGACCTCCCTCCGACCCTGCCTCCGAAGTCATCCGGGAGATAGCGCAAGGTAAAGACCTCTCTTCTTACATCCAGACCTCTAAGTCCAGTTTTGGCCGAGGAGGCATGCTGACCAAGACAAACATTGCCCGCAAAGTGGCCGATGAAGGCATCACTGTCATCATAGCCAATGGCAAGCGAGACAACATTTTGGTTGACATCTTTGAAAGCGAGGATGTGCTTTATACTCGCTTTATCCCTGCTTGCGCACCGGTATCGAGTGTCAAGAAATGGATTGCGCATAGCGAAGGCTTTGCCAAGGGAGAACTCCATATCAACCGTTGTGCCACCGAGATACTCTTCTCCGATAAAGCCGTCAGCATTCTGCCAATTGGTATTACCACCGTAGAAGGCGATTTTGAAAAGGATGACATCGTCCGAATCATTGACTTCGAAGGCAATCCCGTTGGGGTAGGAAAAGCCAACTGTGATTCCAAACAGGCGCACGAATCCATGGGAAAACATGGCAAGAAGCCAGTGGTGCACTACGATTATTTATACATAGAAGAAAAAAATTAGGACCCTTACTTAGCTCGATAAAGACATGAACTTAACTGAAACTTTTGTTGCTGTACAAGAGGCAAGCCGCAAACTGTTGGCTTTGAGTGACCAAGAAATCAACCGCATCCTGTTGGCTGTTGCTGATGCAGCCATCGCACACACCTCCTTCATTCTGAGTGAGAATCAAAAAGATTTGGATCGCATGAGTCCTGCCGATCCTAAGTACGACCGTTTAAAACTGACAGAAGCCCGTCTGCAAGACATTGCTTCGGACATTCGCAACGTAGCTACCCTGCCTTCACCGCTCGGACGGATTCTGAAACAGAATGAACTCCCCAACGGATTAAAAATAAAGAGAGTCAGTGTGCCCTTTGGCGTCATCGGCATCATCTATGAAGCTCGTCCCAACGTAAGCTTCGATGTATTCTCCCTTTGTCTCAAAAGCGGCAATGCCTGCATTTTGAAAGGTGGGAGTGATGCAGACTGTTCCAACCGTGCCATCATCAGCGTCATACAGGAAGTGCTGAAACATTTCGAGATAGACCCACACATAGTGGAACTACTTCCAGCCGATCGCGAAGCCACCACCGAACTACTACACGCCAACGGTTTTGTAGACCTACTCATTCCGCGTGGCAGTAGCAGTCTGATAAACTTCGTGCGCCAGCATGCCACCATCCCGGTTATTGAAACAGGTGCCGGCGTATGCCATACTTTCTTCGATCTGTATGGCGACACAAAGATGAGTGCCGCTGTTATCGAGAATGCCAAGACCCGTCGTGTCAGTGTCTGCAATGCCTTAGACTGCCTCGTTATTGACTGCAACCGCCTGGCTGATCTACCCGCCTTATGCCAACCCTTGCACCTGAGCCAAGTCGTGATCTATGCTGATCAGCCTGCCTATAATGCCTTATTAGGTCACTATCCTGCCGAACTATTGCAACCAGCCACGGAAGATTGTTACGGCAAAGAATTTTTGGATTACAAAATGGCCATCAAAACAGTAACCTCCATTCAAGAAGCCATGGCACACATTCGAAAATACAGTTCCAAGCATAGCGAATGCATCCTTACCGAAGATCAAGCACGTGGTGAATGGTTTTGCCGCGAAGTAGATGCAGCCTGTGTCTACGTCAATGCACCTACCTCTTTCACCGACGGTGCCCAGTTTGGATTAGGCGCCGAAATAGGCATCAGTACTCAGAAGTTGCATGCCCGCGGCCCGATGGCCTTGGAAGAAATCACTACGTATAAGTGGATTATTGAGGGGAACGGACAGACGAGAAATTAAAATATCGGCACTCTAAAAACCGACTCTCCAGAATGCGGCTGTGAAGTTCGTTGTAATTCATATTTAATCTTTATCTTTGTCTCTCTTAAAGATACATTAAAAGAACAGTGAACATGAAGAAATTTACTTGCGTGCAAGACCTCGGTAACCTGAAGTCTGCATTGGACGAAGCATTTGAGATCCAGAAAGACCGTTTCAAATACGTGGAGTTAGGACGTAACAAAACGTTGATGATGATTTTCTTCAACTCCAGCTTGCGTACCCGTCTCAGTACCCAGAAAGCAGCTTTAAATTTAGGCATGAATGTGATGGTACTCGACATTAACCAAGGAGCTTGGAAACTGGAATCTGAACGCGGCGTCATCATGGACGGCGACAAACCCGAACATTTATTGGAAGCCATTCCCGTGATGGGCTGCTATTGCGACGTGATTGGGGTGCGTTCCTTTGCCCGTTTTGAAAACAAGGAGTACGATTACAATGAAGTGATATTAAACCAGTTTATTCAATATTCCGGTCGCCCGGTATTCTCCATGGAGGCCGCTACACGCCATCCTTTGCAAAGCTTTGCCGACCTCATCACCATCGAGGAGTATAAGAAGAGCGCACGCCCTAAAGTAGTCATGACTTGGGCGCCTCATCCACGTCCATTGCCACAAGCCGTTCCTAATTCCTTTGCCGAATGGATGAATGCTACCGATTATGAATTCGTGATTACGCATCCCGAAGGCTACGAACTTGCTCCTCAATTCGTAGGCAATGCTCGCGTGGAATACGATCAGATGAAAGCGTTTGAAGGTGCCGATTTTGTATATGCCAAGAACTGGGCTGCCTATACGGGCGACAACTATGGACAGATTCTCAGTCAAGATCGTGCATGGACCGTAAGCGAACGCCAGATGGGTGTCACCCACGAAGCCTACTTCATGCACTGCCTGCCCGTACGTCGTAATATGATTGTAACGGATGATGTGATTGAAAGTCCGCAATCAATCGTCATTCCGGAAGCCGCCAACCGTGAGATATCTGCGACGGTGGTATTGAAGAGAATGATTGAAGCACTCTAATAATTTGTGATTTGGCGATTGACCCTTCATCAATCGCCAAATCACAAATCATCTTATTTTTCTATTTCTTTTCCTGCTTCCTGCCAACCGGTAAAGCCTTTCTTCAAGTCATACACCTTGTATCCCTTTTTACTCAGGATTGCGGCCGCTTTTTGGCTACGTTTCCCACTACGGCAATACACTGCCACCGGTTTGTCTTTCTGCAAGACTGAATCGACTACCGACTCAAATTCTTTATCCAACACATTGACATTGATACTGCCCGGAATATGTCCTTCCGAATATTCGGCAATCGTACGCACGTCTACACGCTGTACCTCCGGATCGGCAATCAGGGTAGTAAATTCATCCACTGGAACAGTCTTGAAATCTCCCTCTCTCTGCTGGCAGGAGAAGAGTGTGGACAAGAAAAGACAGACACTGGTAACTAAAGTTTTCATAAGATACTTCTTTTAAAATAAAGGAATGTAATCAAAATCATACGTCTTCATCTCCCCCGAATAGGTATGCAGACTAAAATGAATAGTCATCCTCTTCGTACCTTCTGCTACATAAGATCGCAAAGGAACGGAGAGGTAAGCGCGTTGTGTATAGCCCGCATCCTGATTGGCATCATGATAGAGCGTTAGATACACTTCTTTATGCCCCGTTTGGGCGTTGGCAATCACTTTGTCTTCAATAAAATGGAATGTATGCTTACTACCTTGTGCTTTGACGTTCAACGTTATGTTTAGGTAGTCCAGCCCCATCCAGATACTTAGCAAGTCGGCAGGGTCGGTTTTGATGCCCTCCTTAAATTCTTGAGCCGACTGAGGGATAGGAGAAACAGTACGCGCGGCAGCATACAACTTTACCCCGGAAGTACCGTCGGGTGCAACCGTCATCCCATAGTTGCTAACCAATCGCACCGAAGAATTTGCTTCTACCTGAACGTTCGTTGCATCCTCAATCACCCGATAAGTTTTACCCTCATCAGTCAGGATGGACTGCAAACTTCCCTCTGCTCCTGCATGAGCAGTAAGAAACTCCATCTTCACGGACGGATAATGATAATCATCCTCCCCACAAGCGGTTAGTAAACCAGCAAGCAAGGATAAAAGCCACCAACCATACCTACCTTTAATCATGCTCTTATCGTTTAGTCTGAATATTTACTTAGGCATTCGTAGCTGCCAGATAATTTTTCAAAGGATTGACATACATCAGCAATATCTTTTCACGCAGGAAATCCTCGTCTTTATTGGGAATCTCAATACGCGCCAGTTGCTGGTCAAGGTAAGCCAAAAAGCCTTGTTTATCCTCGGCCGTATAATGAGCCGCAAAGCGATCATTGCCTTCCAACAGGTCGTATGCCACGTAATTATTCGGATAAATCCGGTAGTTGGAATGAATGCGTTTATCTATGATCGTTGATATACGGCTGAAGAGTTCCGGTTTGGAAAGCGAATGGTCTATTAGCGCCAATTCATCATTGATACAAGCCGCTGTTTGAAAATGTACCATGCCTTTGAATCCAAACAAGCCAATATGCATGCTTTTTAAGTCATCAGCAGTTGATTTCTTATAATCAGGTATATCGCGCTTCAATTGAAACTCTCCTGCTTTGAGGTAGTCACAAGGGTCATATTCATATGAAATGGCCAACGGGGCAATATTCATTTCCATCAATCGGTCTACGATATTCCCTTCGCCACCTATGGCAAGCATCTTCAAGATACTGTCTTGCGTAAGGTCGTTAGAATCTTTGGCACGCCCCTCGCGCTGAGCAATCCAAATGGACTGTTTCTTCTGCGTAATCGTATAATGCATGTAGCGTGACATACGTGCAGAGGATTCAAGCATCTGTCGCATGGGCAATCCGCGTTGTACTATAAAGGATTTATTGACACGTACCAGTTTCTTGATCCAAGGATAGACCAACAGATTGTCACCGATAGCAATCTCTACCGTATCCATTTCTTGATCTACTAACAAAATAGACAGAAACCCGGAGTCAAGTATAATGTCACGGTGATTGGAAATATAGGTGTATGCTGCCTTCTTGTCTTTCAAGGCAGTGTGGTCCAACGACAACCCATTAGTAGCATCCTCTGCTATCTTCCACAGGAAGCCATAGCAAAAAGCTTTCTGAAATGCCAGTTTGCTTTGGCAACCACGCATCTTTTGGGCAATCTTTTCAAAAGGTACTCCGGGAATTGCCGTAGTCATCACTTGTTGGAATGCCTCATCGGCAATCAGATCCTCATAGATTTGAGGAAGCTCCTCGTCATGATAGGGACGGATTTCATCAAATTCCACGTTTGCGTTCATAATGATTAATGATTAATGTGTAGAGACAAGTGATTCATCTCTAAACTTATTTTCTATAATATCGGTCATTACCTCTTTGATATCAAGTCCTGCCGCACGCACCTGTTGCGGAATAAAGCTGGTGGCAGTCATGCCGGGCGTAGTATTCACCTCCAACAGGTTGACTTTATCACCGGCTGTGATGATATAATCGACACGGATGATGCCCGAAGCTCCCAGTATATCATAAATGGCAGAAGTGAGCGTCTGTACTCGCCGGGTTAAATCTTCGGAGATACGTGCAGGAGTGATTTCATCTACTTGCCCATTGTACTTGGCATCATAGTCAAAGTACTCATTATGAGTCACCACCTCTGTAATAGGGAACACTACAGAATTATTTTTTGTTTTGTAGCATCCACAAGTTATTTCTGTGCCATCCATAAAGGCTTCAACCAACACCTCTTGTGCTTCTTCAAAAGCTTTGGCTATGGCGGGCTCTATCTGATCTTCTGTCTTTACTTTGGTCACTCCGAAACTGGAGCCTCCCAAGCTGGGCTTGATAAAGCAAGGCAATCCGATGGTATCTATCACCTCTTTGCTGGAAATGGATTGTCCCTGGCGAAGCAACAATGATTCGGCAATACGTACACCAAACGCTTTGAGATATTGGTTGCAAGCAAACTTATCGTAAGTGAGCGATGCAGCCAAAACACCACAACAGGAATACGGAATACGCAACAGGTCGAAATAGCCTTGCAAACGTCCGTCTTCACCCGGAGTGCCGTGAATGGTGATATAGGCAAAGTCGAAGACAATCTTCTGTCCATTCACCCGGAAACTAAAGTCATTGCGATCTACCGGTGCTTTAGCTCCGTCGGGCAATTGGACATACCAGTCCAGTCCCTTCATCTCAACAATATATAACGTATATTTCTCCTTGTCAATGAAGGAGTAAATGCCCTGTGCACTGCGCAGGGAGACATGGAATTCGGAGGTATCTCCTCCGGCTACAATAGCAATCGTGCGTTTCATTCTAATTCTCTGTTACTGATATAGCTTCTCCATTTATCAATCAGCCGGGTCATGTCGTCGGGCATTTCTGAGGTCAAGTACATTTCTTCTCCGGTAACGGGATGCACAAACCCCAAGGTCATGGCGTGTAATGCCTGCCGTGGACAAGTTTCGAAGCAATTGTTTACAAATTGTTTGTATTTAGCAAAGTGAGTTCCTTTCAAAATTTCATGACCGCCATAACGCTCGTCATTAAAAAGAATATGTCCGATGTGCTTCATGTGCACACGGATTTGATGCGTACGACCTGTTTCAAGGATGCACTCTACAAGAGTCACATACCCCAACCGTTCCAATACCCGGTAGTGGGTAACAGCATGTTTTCCTTGGTCGTCGGGAAGTACAATCATCTGCATGCGGTCTTTGGGATTACGCCCGATATTACCAACGATGGTACCTTCATCGTGTTCTACATTTCCCCAAACCAGTGCCTGATAACGCCGTTTGGTGGTTTTATTGAAAAATTGGTTACCAAGATGAGTCTTGGCATCCGGAGTCTTGGCAATCAGTAACAGACCGGAAGTATCCTTATCGATGCGGTGCACCAAGCCCACATGCGGGTCATTCGCATCGTAATCAGCATCCTCTTTCATATGCCAGGCAATGGCGTTAACAAGAGTGCCGTTGTAGTTGCCGTGTCCTGGGTGTACAACCAACCCGGCAGGTTTATTCACAACCATCAGATACTTGTCCTCATAGACTATATTCAAGGGGATGTCTTCGGGGATGACTTCATTTTCGTAACGCGGACGATCCATCATCACGGTTATGACATCCTGCGGCTTCACCTTGTAACTGCTTTTCACAGATTTGCCATTGGCCATTACAAAGCCCGCATCAGCTGCCTTCTGGATGCGATTGCGGGAAGCATTTGTCAAACGGTCGAACAGGTATTTATCTACACGAATCATCTCCTGCCCTTTATCCACCACCACTCGGTAGTGTTCATAAAGTTGCGCCTCATCATCAACGGCTTCTACATCCTCTAATTCATCATTCTCTATGTCGTCCGGCCATTCTTCTATCATCACTCCACTTACAATTTACAATTTGAACATCCAGGTTCAGATTCTTTTAAAACCAAGATTCATCTGTATCCGATTCCTTGGAAGGAGCAACAGATTCTGCATGCTCCATCGTTTCTACACCTAAGGAATCTGTTTCTTGCGGCAACTCGCCACCGTTTCCAACCATTAACGTCAGCATGGCGCCCATAGGAACTTTCTCACCGATAGTGAGTTGTCTTCCTTTATATTTCACGCCATATACCCAATCTTTTTCTCCGACCACATGCTGAACCTCCGTCAATTTAAATCCGGATGCCAAGATGCGAGCCTCTGCCTGACGCAACGAACTGTTGTCCGCAACATCCGGAACGGTCTGCAAAGGAATATTCAATGTATTTATTGTCAGATAAATGGTACGCCCTTCTTTCACCTTTTGTCCGGCAGCGGGATTGTACTCAAGGATACATCCGGCAGGCAGTGTCTTTACATAGCTGGAATCTGAAACCACACCGGTCAGACCACTCTTGCTGAGCAGTTTTTCGGCTTCTACTACACTCATGCCTTTCACATCAGGCACTACTACAGCCTCCCCATGGCGGGTATAAGTATCCAACCCCTTCAGTACTCCAAATACCAATCCGGTGACTACAACTACCATTGCAATCAGATTTATCCAGAAATAGTTATTCTGACGGAAAGAGAAAAAGTCTTTTATTGTCATAAGATCATGCATTATTTGGGGCAAAGATACAATTTTCACCACAGAGTACCACTCATCGTACCTTGTTTTTTGACTCCATACTCCAATCCCCTGATATATAAGAAAAGCCGCAAAAGACTTTCTCGTCTTTTGCGGCTTTTCTTATTTCTTATAGCTAAAGAGGTGAATTATGCCTTCACACTGTTGTATTCGTCAGATACGGTCAATTTTTTACGACCTTTAGCACGACGAGACGCTAATACTCTGCGGCCATTTGCTGTAGCCATTCTCTCACGGAAACCGTGTTTGTTCTTTCTCTTTCTGTTAGAGGGTTGAAATGTTCTTTTCATTACTGTATCTTGTTATATGTTATTATTCTTATTCTCACGAATTCGGGCTGCAAAAATAGGCACTTTTTTCAAATAAACCAAGAGATAACTCTTTTTCTCTCAAAAGTTTTTGCGTTTTTTACCGATTTCCATTACTTTTGTATTCGCTTAGAGACTTCAAAGAAGTATATCCTATAATATAATAACAATAAAGATTATAAGTATGATTAATGCCCAAGACATTAAAAACGGAACTTGCATCCGCATGGACGGCAAGCTTTATTTCTGTATCGACTTCCTGCACGTAAAGCCGGGAAAAGGGAACACCTTTATGCGTACCAAGCTGAAAGATGTTGTGAATGGTTACGTGTTGGAACGCCGTTTCAATATCGGTGAGAAACTGGAAGACGTACGTGTAGAACGTCGTCCTCACCAATACCTCTACCACGACGGCGACAACTTCTTGTTTATGAACCAAGAAACTTTCGATCAAATACCTATCGCTCACGACTTAATTAACGGAGTAGACTTCCTGCTTGAAGGAATGGTTATTGAAGTGGTGTCTGACGCCTCAACCGAAACAGTGCTTTATGCCGATGTTCCTGTTAAAGTCGTACAGAAAATTACTTATACAGAACCGGGCTTGAAAGGTGACACAGCTACCAACACTCTGAAGCCTGCGACAGTAGAATCTGGCGCAACGGTACGTGTTCCCTTATTTATCAACGAAGGTGAAACCATTGAAATCGATACCCGTGACGGTTCTTATGTAGGCCGTGTAAAGGTATAAGACAGATTATAGAAATAGGCACAGCCTTATTCTATCCTACAATCCCCGATGCAATACTGTATCGGGGATTTTTTGTTTATCTACAAAGAAAATGAAAACAACAGGTGTTATCGAAAATTTATAATGTATCTTTGTAGGACAATTAGAACATAAAGCCATGAGATATTCCATCATCATTCCCGTCTATAATCGCCCTGATGAAGTGGATGAATTACTACAAAGCCTCACTCTGCAAAGTTTCAAAGATTTTGAAGTCATCATTGTGGAAGATGGCTCTTCTGTTCCTTGTCAAAAAGTAACAGAAGCTTATCAGGGAAAGCTGGATATACATTACTACAACAAGCCCAACTCCGGCCCCGGGCAAAGCCGTAACTACGGCGCAGAACGCAGTCAGGGAGAATATTTGATCATCCTCGATTCTGACTGTATCTTACCCGAAGATTATTTGGAGGCGGTAGAGCAAGAATTACAACTAAACTTCGCTGATGCATTCGGCGGGCCTGACCGCGCACACGAGTCATTCACAGATATACAAAAAGCGATTAACTATTCCATGACTTCTTTCTTCACTACCGGAGGAATTCGGGGAGGGAAGAAAAAGATGGATAAATTCTACCCCAGAAGTTTTAACATGGGAGTACGTCGTGAAGTGTATCAGGTATTAGGTGGTTTCTCCAAAATGCGTTTCGGAGAAGATATCGACTTCAGCATTCGTATCTTTAAAGGAGGATATCAATGTCGCTTATTCCCCGGTGCATGGGTTTATCATAAACGTCGAACAGACTTAAAAAAGTTCTTCAAACAAGTACACAATTCAGGAATTGCTCGCATCAACTTATACAAAAAATATCCCGAATCATTGAAATTGGTTCATTGGCTTCCTGCTATATTTACTTTAGGAGTGGCACTGTTTGCATTGGGCGCTCTTTTCTGTCAGTACAGCCTGAGTCCGATTCTGCTGTATGCCTTGTTGGTATGCATCGACTCCACCCTTCGGAACCATAGTCTGCGCATTGGCATTTATTCTGTCGCTGCCGCCTTCATCCAACTCATCGGATACGGAACAGGATTCTGGCGTGCTTGGTGGGACCGTTGTATACTCGGAAAGGGTGAATTTGAAGCTTTCAAAAAGAACTTCTATCAGTGACTTGCCATTCATCATGAAAGGTTACAAACCTATGGACAAATTAAATATCAATCAGTGGGCCGTAGAAGACCGTCCGCGGGAGAAAATGATGCAGAAAGGAGCAGAGGCCTTGAGTGATGCCGAACTATTGGCTATTCTCATCGGTTCCGGCAATACGGAAGAAAGTGCCGTATCTTTGATGCAGCGGGTGCTTACCAATAGTGGCAATGATTTGAATCAATTAGGAAAATGGGAGATTCAAGACTACTCCCGCTTTAAAGGTTTGGGACCAGCAAAAAGCCTCACTATTATGGCTGCATTGGAA
Organism: uncultured Bacteroides sp.; assembly: GCA_945607605.1. Taxonomy (GTDB): domain Bacteria; phylum Bacteroidota; class Bacteroidia; order Bacteroidales; family Bacteroidaceae; genus Bacteroides. The sequence goes on along the minus strand of CALYZE010000014.1, from coordinate 22,840 downwards.
TTAGGCAAACGTCGCAAGCAACAGGAACACACCGAACGTACCACCATCCATTGGTCCAAGGATATCTACGAAATCTTCCATCCTATACTCTGTGACCTTCCCCAGGAAGAGTTTTGGGTATTACTCATGAATCATGCTGCCCGTGTCATCAACAAAGTTCGTATCAGTCGGGGAGGCATTGATCAAACTACTGCCGATGTACGCAGCATTTTACGAGAAGCTTTACTTCAACGAGCTACGCAGATAGCTCTGATCCACAATCACCCTTCCGGCAATCCTCAACCTAGCATGGAAGATCAGAAATTGACCCAATTCGTACAGAAAGGAGCACAAACCATGAACATCCGATTAACTGACCACGTTATTATTACAGATGGGAAGTATTACAGTTTCATTGATGAAGGCATCTTGTAGTTTGTCTTTCGAAAGTATGCTTTTGCAATCTCAATTAAAATCGTTAGTTTTGCTTCTTGTTTACGTTATCTTTGTCTTATTAATCAACAATCGTTATGAATATGACTAAATTTGAAATAGAAGAAAAAGTTGTTGCAATGCTCAAAACCGTATTTGACCCGGAGATTCCGGTCAACATCTACGACTTGGGCTTAATTTACAAAATAGATGTATCGGATAGTGGCGAGACCACCATTGATATGACCTTGACTGCTCCGAATTGTCCGGCAGCAGACTTCATCATGGAAGACGTCCGCCAAAAGGTAGAATCTGTCGAGGGGGTAGATCCCGTGATCATCAATCTGGTCTTTGAACCCCAATGGGACAAGGACATGATGAGTGAAGAAGCCCAACTAGAATTAGGATTCCTTTGATTAATGAACTATGAATAGTGATAAATGAAGAATGTATATTTCCTCTCAGACGCTCACCTAGGCTCACGGGCCATTGAACACGGACGAACTCAAGAACGTAGGTTGGTCAACTTTCTGGACAGTATAAAGCACAAGGCATCTGCCGTGTATCTGCTGGGAGATATGTTTGACTTCTGGTACGAGTTCAAGACCGTAGTGCCCAAAGGCTATACTCGTTTCTTGGGGAAACTCTCGGAACTGACGGACATGGGAGTGGATGTACACTTCTTCACAGGAAATCACGATCTCTGGTGTGGCGACTACCTGACTAAGGAGTGCGGAGTCATCATTCACCGTGAAGCGCTTACCACCGAAATATACGGTAAAGAGTTTTATCTGGCCCACGGTGATGGACTGGGAGACCCCGACAAAAAGTTCAAACTCTTGCGCTCCATCTTCCACAACCCCACTCTTCAAACTTTATTCTCTGCTCTACATCCTCGCTGGAGTGTAGAGTTAGGATTGACATGGGCCAAACATAGTCGTATGAAACGCATCGACGGTAAAGAGCCCGATTATATGGGAGAGAATCATGAATTTCTGGTGCTTTACACCAAAGAGTACCTGAAAAATCATCCCAACATCAACTACTTTATCTATGGACATCGGCACATTGAGCTTGACTTAATGCTCAGCACCACCACACGAGTCTTGATTTTGGGAGATTGGATAAGCTTTTTCTCCTATGCCGTTTTTGATGGAGAGAATCTGTTTCTGGAAGAATTTATCGAAGGAGAATCTAAACTATAATTGCCTCAACAAGGCTATAAGCTTAAAATAAACGGAGCGTAACCGATAGATTTATTCGATTACGCTCCGTTATTTTTCAATAGAGACAAGAAGGATTATTTATATCCGGCAGCCTTTGCAATACGTTTGGGTATTTCTGTATTATCAATCTTGCCAACAAAGAGTTGAGAACCTGCGCCTACTGCAAATACCGGTACATAGCCGGCTGTATGGTTAGTACTAGTCCAGCCAACCATGGCAATCTCACTCATAACCTTTTTAGCAGCAACAGCCAAAGGTTCCGTTTTGGCATACAGACTTTCCTCAAACACTACATGCTTGTTTACGAAAGATTCTTCGTAAGCATCACGCAGCAACTTCTCTTGTTCCCATGTCACCGGTAACTCTTTCCAAAAACCCATTTTCTCACTCAAGAAGTTTTTCATCTCCTCCCAGAGAATCACCTTACGCATTTTGCGTAAATCTGTGATAGAGCGTGAAAGCAAGTCTTGAGACTGCTTCTGATTGATCAATGATTTCAGGTGTAATTCGTACTTAGCTGTACCCAAACCTAAACCACCGGTTTCGTGATCTGCCGTTACCACAATCAATGTCTCTTTCGGATGTTTCTTATAAAATTCATAGGCTACCTTAATGGCATTATCCATATCAATCACTTCTTCAAAAGCGGTAGCAGGATCATTTCCATGACAAGCCCAGTCTATTTTTCCACCTTCTACCATCAGGAAGAAACCTTTGTTCTTACCTTTGGTTAAGAAAGAGATGGCACTTTCTGTTATCTCTGTCAAAGTCAAGTCACCCTCTTTGCGATCAATGGCATAAGGCAGGCAGGAGGGATCTGCTCCTTCCTTTTGAACAAGTACCATTTTTTGAGCATCAGCTACTTTTGATTGATAGTCATCCATTCCTTTGGCAACAGTATAGCCGGACTCTTCAAAAATAGGGAAAATACTCGGAGCTTCCTTCTTGTCAGCCGTAGTAGTAGGTTTTAAAAAACCAGCTCCAGCATAAAAATCAAAACCAGCCTTCGGAAGATCGAGTGCAATTTCGTAGTACATACTACGACTGGGTTGATGTGCATAGAATGCAGCCGGAGTAGCATGATCTACACTTACACTGCTAGTTACACCCACTTTCTTCCCCGCTTTTTTTGCTTGCTCGGCAACTGTTTGGAGTACATTCTTGTCATTGTCCATGCCAATGGCACCATTGTAAGTCTTTGCACCGGTAGCCAAAGCCGTGCCGGCAGCTGAAGAGTCTGTGACAGAGTTAGTCGCAGAAAAAGTGGTAGCCATACCGGCAACGGGGAAAGTGGTAAACAACAAAGGAGTCACCCCGATGCGACCTTCTTTCTCAGCAAGATACATTTCAGTACCATTCACTTGATTGACTCCCATTCCATCACCGATAAAATAAAATACGTATTTGGCCTGTTGGCCATACATGCTCCCCGTTAACAGCACAAAGAGCAACGTATACATGAATCGTTTCATAAATCTATTTATTTAAAGTTATTCTAATAAGTTAGCTGTATTCTTTAAAAGTATAACAAAGATAGAGATTTTCTACTACTAAATTATGAAGACACTGTTAAAAAAGAAAAGTCGGAGAACAGTTTTCCTGTCTCCGACTCTCTATTCCAATCTATTAGAAATAGTATTTCTGTGATTATTTATCTGCTAAGATAGCCAGTGTATCCGAAGCAATTACTAATTCTTCGTCGGTAGGAATCACCACCACCTTTACTCTGGAGTCTTCTGTAGAGATTATTGTTTCTTCTCCGCGAATCTTATTCTTTTCAGCATCTACTTTCACACCCATGAATTCCAAACCTTCACAAGCTCCCCAACGAGCGCTTGATTGGTTCTCACCAACACCACCGGTAAATACAATAATGTCTACACCACCCAAAGCAGCAGCATAAGCGCCGATATATTTCTTGATACGGTAAAAGTACATATTTTCAGCCAAGATAGCCTTCTTGTTGCCAGCCGCTACAGCAGCTTCCAAATCGCGCATGTCACTGGATTCACCAAAGATACCCAGTACTCCACTCTTCTTGTTCAGCAGATCGGAAACGCCGTTAGCATCCAGGTTTTCTTTTTCCATAATGAAAGAGATAACTCCTCCATCGATATCACCACTACGAGTTCCCATGATAAGACCTTCAAGCGGAGTCATTCCCATACTGGTATCTATGCATTTGCCATCTTTTACAGCTGAAATAGAAGCACCGTTACCAATGTGGCAAGTGATTATTTTTTTTCCTTCCTGCTGTACACCAAGGAATTCACACACACGTTGTGAAACGTAGCGATGAGATGTTCCGTGGAAGCCATAACGACGCACTCCATATTTCTCATACAAACCGTAAGGAATAGCATACAGATAAGCATAATTCGGCATTGTCTGATGGAAGGCAGTGTCAAACACACCTATTTGCGGAACATTAGGCAGAATAGCAGATATGGCATTTACACCTTTCAAGTTGGCAGGATTGTGAAGCGGAGCCAGATCATTACAAGCAGTAAAGGCATCCATTACTTCCTGGTTCAGCAATACAGACTTGCTGAACTTCTCTCCTCCGTGTACCATACGATGACCAACAGCATTGATTTCTTCCAAAGATTTGATTGCGCCATATTCCGGGCTAATCAATGTATTCAAAATAAATTCTACACCTACGGTATGCTCAGGAATATCTTTTTCCAGAATTTTCTTTTTACCATCAGGCAAAGTAAATTTCAAGAAAGAGTCTTTCAAACCAATTTTTTCAATACCACCCTGAGCGATAACCTCTTTATGATCCATATCAAACAGTTTGTATTTGATGGATGAGCTACCGCAGTTTAATACTAAGACTTTCATATTATATCAGATTTATAGGTTGTTTGTGTTGTTTTTAGCAGCAATAGCCTGGTTGGCTGTAATGGCAATCATTCGGTAAATATCTTCAATGGAACAACCGCGTGACAAATCATTCACCGGGCGGGCGATACCTTGTAAGACCGGACCTACAGCATCGGCATGTCCCAAACGTTGTACTAGCTTATAAGAAATATTTCCAACTTCCAAACTCGGTACAACCAATACGTTGGCCTGTCCCGCAATGGGAGAACCCGGCGCCTTGCTTGAACCTACTTCCGGAACTAATGCAGCGTCAGCTTGTAATTCACCGTCGATAGCCAAATCCGGATCCATCTCTTTGGCAATTTTCAAAGCCTCAACCACTTTATCTACCACTTCATGTTTGGCAGAACCTTTAGTAGAGAAGCTCAATAAGGCTACTTTAGGTTCGATACCGGCAACCGCTTGGGCAGTACGTGCCGTACAAACAGCGATTTGTGCCAACTGTGCAGCATCAGGCACTGGGGTTACGGCCACATCACCCATCACCAGAATACCATTACTTCCGCATTCAGGAGCATGAGTCAACAGCAACATAGCACCCGAAACACAAGTAATGCCGGGTACCGTTTTAATAATCTGCAAAGCCGGACGAAGTACATCACCCGTAGTATTGCGAGCTCCTGCCAACTGTCCGTCAGCATCGCCATTCTTGATAATCAAACAACCCAGATAAAGCGGGTCAAGTACCAACTTACGAGCTTCCTCAATAGTCATCCCTTTTTTCTTGCGCAATTCACATAACAACTGTGCATACTCTTCTTTCTTAGAATGATCTTCCGGGTTGATAATGGTAGCCTTAGAGATATTACCCAATCCCCATTCTTGGGCACAAGCATGGATTTCTACAGGGTTACCTAAAAGAATAAGGTCAGCAACTCCGTCAGTCAGAATCTGATTAGCAGCTTTCAAAGTTCGCTCTTCCGTACCTTCAGGTAGGACAATACGTTGGCGATCGGCTTTCGCACGTTCAAGAATTTCGTTAATTAATCTTTGCATGATATTTTAATTGTAATATAAAGATCAGTAGTGAGTGTTATTTACGGTGCAAAAGTACACAATTTTGCAATATCTACATTGCAATTCAGTCTGTTTTTGCCTTTCAACTCACATTTATTGTAATATTTAACACTAATAGGTGGTTTTAGAAGTCAAATCCCTGCGTTCATTCATGCAACCAGCAAGAAATGAGCCATGTAAGTAGAACATAAATCGAGCACTCAACACTCTCTTCCAGTGTAACATTATTACTGGAATAACAGAGTATCGAGGTAGAAAATACATAGATATTTATAAAATAAAGCACAAGGAGGTAACAAGCAACGAAGAGAATACCTACCTTTGCAAAGTTTTCAATAATAACAATAGGTATAACACAGTATTATGATCCGTCAATGCGCCATCCTCTTTGGATGTTTAGCTTTGGGTGAATGGATTGTTTTCCTTACGGGTATCAAGCTACCGTCCAGCATCATAGGGATGCTGTTACTCACCCTTCTCTTGAAATTGGGTTGGATAAAACTGCATTGGGTGCAGGGTATGTCCGACTTCCTGGTTGCTAATTTGGGATTTTTCTTCATACCTCCCGGTGTAGCTCTCATGCTTTATTTTGACATTATTGCTGCCGAATTCTGGCCGATAGTCATTGCTTCATTAGTCAGCACCATATTGGTTCTTGTAGTTACCGGATGGGTTCATCAATTAACGCGTAAAATCAAATGAATTTCTTAGAGAATGAATTTTTCCTGCTGGCTATCACTTTTGGGATATTCTTTTTAGCCAAACTATTGCAGAAGAAGACAGGTATCATGCTGCTTAATCCCATCTTATTGACCATTACGATCCTCATTCTCTTCCTAAAGATGACAAATATCAGTTATGAGACTTACAATCAAGGAGGAGCTTTGATCGAATTTTGGCTCAAACCGGCAGTGGTTGCATTGGGAGTTCCTCTGTATCTTCAGTTGGAAACTATCAAGAAACAGTTACTGCCTATTCTTCTTTCTCAATTGGCTGGTTGTATCATAGGAGTGATCTCCGTAGTTTTAATAGCCAAGTTAATGGGAGCTTCTGATGAGATTATACTTTCACTAGCACCCAAATCAGTCACCACCCCTATAGCGATGGAAGTTTCTCAATCACTAGGAGGAATACCTTCCCTCACGGCTGCCGTAGTAGTTTGTGTTGGTTTGCTGGGAGGAATCTTAGGAATTAAGACCATGAAACTGACACGCATCGACAGTCCCATGGCTCAAGGGCTATCTCTGGGAGCTGCAGCCCATGCGGTAGGTACTTCCACGGCGATGGATATCAGTAGCAAATATGGTGCATTCGCCAGTCTTGGGCTGACTTTGAATGGAATATTGACTGCCTTGCTCACCCCAACTATTTTACGATTGTTAGGGCTACTCTAACAATTTATCCTTATTTTTGTTATTCATATTAGTAACCATTTAAAAACAACCCATGATACCATTTAAAGATATTGAATTAAAAGACAAAGAACTGATAACCTCTTATACATTAAATAGCCCCCGACGAAATTGCGATCTTTCATTTTCAAACCTATGTAGCTGGCGTTTCTTATACAATACTCAATTCGCCATTCTGGATGGTTTTCTTCTCTTGAAATTCTGGGCAAACGACGAACTTATCTACATGATGCCCGTTGGTGATGGTGATTTGAAGAAAATATTGAATACGCTGATAGAAGACGCAAATCAAGAAGATGAACCTCTTTGCCTATTGGGGCTTAGCGAAGAAGCATGTTCAGAACTAGAAGAATTGATGCCCGGAAAATTCCAGTTTACAACTGACCGCGATTACGCCGACTACCTCTATCTGCGTACTGACCTCGCTACTTTGTCCGGCAAAAAATTTCAGTCAAAGCGCAACCACGTCAACAAATTCAAACGGACTTACAACTATGAGTATACAGCCATCACTCCGGATCGCATTCAGGAATGCATCGACTTGGAAGCTGAATGGTGCAAAGCCAATGATTGTGATCAGCATGAAGGCACAGGCAACGAGCGTCGTGCATTGCTATACGCTCTTCACAACTTTGACGAACTAGGTTTAACAGGGGGTATCCTCCATGTAGATGGTAAAATAGCGGCCTTTACTTTTGGTATGCCTATCAACCAAGAGACTTTTGGCGTACATGTAGAGAAGGCCAACACCCAAATTGACGGTGCATATGCAATGATAAACTATGAGTTTTCAAATCACCTCCCGGAACAATATATTTACGTAAACAGAGAGGAAGATTTAGGCATAGAAGGTTTGCGGAAAGCTAAACTCTCTTATCAACCTACGATTGTTTTAGCAAAATATATGGCTACTCTGAAGTAAAACCTGATAGAAGCAATAAAATGATAGGTAATAAAGTAATAAAACGATAGAACGAAGCTGTTTCATACGTAAATAGCAAAATAGTAAATAGTAAGATGATACGGGAAAAGGTAAAAAAATTGTGGAGACTTTGTTTTGATGATCATGAAGAGTTTATAGACATGTACTTCCGGTTGCGCTACAACAATGACGTCAACATTGCCATACAAAGTGGTGAGGAAGTAATAGCTGCCACCCAAATGCTGCCTTACCCCATGACATTCGGAAATACGGAAATCAAGACCGCTTACATTTCAGGAGCTTGTACGCATCCGGACTATCGTAATCGAGGCGTCATGCACGAATTACTATCACAAGCTTTTACTCAAATGCTCCGCAATGGTGTAGTCTTATCGACCTTAATACCTGCAGAGCCTTGGTTATTCAACTATTATGCCCGCAACGGTTATGCTCCTGTATTCAATTATCAGAAGAAAGTTTTCACGACGCCTACCACACCGCTTCCCAACGGAAGCCCAGTACTGAAAGCTACCCATGAATATAAACAAGATCTGTATGAGTATTTAAACCGAAAGTTAAGAGAACGTCCTTTTTGCATCCAGCACACTGAACAAGACTTTCAAGTGCTTATAGCTGATTTAAAACTAAACAGAGGGCAGATTTTCACCTTAAGTCAAAGAGGAAATATCGTTGCTTTAGCCTTTGTCTATCCCACAATGGACAAAGGTTGGTTCATTGGAGAGCTGTTAGCTGACGCCCCTGAGATGAGTGATGTATTACTTCAACGCATTTGTGAGAAGAGCAACATTCCATCCATTGAAATCCTAACTCCTCCTACTGAGAATGAGACAAACTCCCCTTTAGGAATGGCTCGCATTATTAATGCCAAAGAGATGTTACAGCTTTATGCAGCCACCTATCCGGAAAAGGATCTTAACATCCACCTGACCGATGAACAGGTCAGCACCAATAATGGTTATTATTACCTCAATAATGGCAAATGTATGGTAAGTGCCAAGCGTCTGCCAGGCAGTCACTTGGCACTTACGATCGGTGAACTTACCGAGAAGATATTTGCAACATTAAACCCGTATATGAGTTTAATGATGAATTAGCATTAAGATCCGCTAAAATTAACTCCTTCGAACACCAGTGAAGGTATCTGCCATGAACGGTTCTGTTGCGGATCATTGCCCACAGCAACTAAAGAATTCCACAGAGTAAGCATATTACCCGTTACGTTCATTTCATTGATCGATTGCGTCAATTTACCGTCTTCAATCAAGAAACCTTCTATGCCATAAGAAAAGTCTCCGGTACTGCTGTTGCTGTTGCCACCATTGAAGCCCGTAACCAAAATACCTTGCTTCACATCGGCTACCAATCCATTTAAGTCTTTATCACCCGGTTTCAGAATCAAACGTGAAGGTGTACTGATCGTAGGATCCATATTCATTTTCTTGCTATTGTAGGTATCAATGAAATAAGTTTTCAAGACACCCGCATCAAAGATAGCACGTGGTGCTGTAGCTACACCTTCGTTATCGAAATAGCGTGAACCGTTTGCACCAATCACGTGTGGTTCGTCACGCAGAGTGAATAAATTGGAAGCCACTTGTACCTCTTGCTTATCCAGCAGAAAAGATGTCTTTTGCTGTAAAGCAGAACCATACAAGGCATTCAGCATAGGTCCAAGCAACCGTCCCGTATTCATTGGATCAACAACCATCGTATACTTTCCAGACTTTGCTTTCTTCTGACCCAATTTACGCAACACACGCTCTAGGGCTTTAGATCCAATGCCTGCTTTTGTCAACTTATCATAGAACAGAGCTGAATCATACCAATAATCCTGAGGACGTGCCTCACCCTCTCCTTTGATGGACACACTGGTAGAAACAGAGAACCAAGTACTCTTTGATTCGCCCTCGAATCCATTACTTATTAAACGATAGGAAGACCCCTCACCATCACTGTAAGAAGAATCCACCGAAATAACACGTTCATCCTTGCCCAACACTTCTTCTGCGGCAGCACGAGCAATTTCTACCTTATCATCCGGGTTGGCTTCGTAGAGTTTTTTATCAAAAAGCTGCAAATCCGGTTTATCACCTTTATAGTAACGTTCGGGATCAGCCAAGATTCGTGATTCGTCCACTGCTAGATAGCGCGTAGATTCCACACCACTCCTAATAAGAGTTTCTAGTTCTTTCTTATCCAGTCGGTTCGTAGAGAAAGATCCGAAACGTCCATCCACATAAAGATTGAGTCCCAATCCGTTCTCGGACGCTTGCTGCAAACGATCCATTTTACCGTCACGCAACTCAAAAGAAGAATTAGAGTTAGTATATAGCACCAATTTGGCTGCTTGACAACCATTCTTTAAGGCATATTCCATAGCCCATTGTGCCAAATTCTTATTATCGTTTGTAATCATTGTCTTAGATTGATAGTTAATACTTGATATTTAGCTTTCTCCTCCCACAGTCAGTTTACTAACCAATGCCGATGGCATACCACAAGTCACCGGGCAAGATTGACCATCTTTACCACAAGTCCATGTACCATTGTCAATCTTATCATTGTTTGCCACCATCGTGATATCAGCCAATGCTTTCGGCCCATTTCCAATGATATTGATATCCTTGACGGGCTGTGTCAGTTTACCGTTCTCAATCAAGTAACCGGACTTCACAAAGAAGGTAAAATCTCCGGCACCAATTTGTACTTGTCCATTGGTGAAATTATCCACATAGATACCGTTTTTCACAGTAGAGATAATGTCTTCTTCTCGCATATTACCAGCCTCCATATAAGTGGCGCGCATACGAGGAAGAGGAGCGTTCCGGAACGTATCACGACGACCGTTCCCCGTTGGAGCCACACCGTAATGCTTCGCACTAATTCGATCGTGCAAATAGCTGGTTAAAACTCCTTCTTTCACCAGATAGGTATGCTGACCTTCTACTCCCTCATCATCGAAATTCACAGCTCCACGATTGAAAGGAATGGTTCCGTCGTCTACTACATTAATGTGCTCATTACATATTTTCTTTCCTAAGAGATCGCAAAAAATAGAGACACGCTTGCGATTGAAGTCAGCCTCGAAGGCATGGCCTATAGCTTCATGTAACAAAATACCCGAGCCGCCGGCACCCATCACAACAGGCATTTCACCACCTTTTGGCTTCACAGCTTTAAATAAAAGTGAGGTCTTATCCACCGCTTCTCGTGCCAGAATGTCCACGATATCATCCGTTATGAATTCAAATCCTTTCCGATAGGAACGACCTGAATAACTATTCTCCATTTTCCCGTTTTCTTCCATGATACAGACCGCTACGAAAGAAACCATCGGACGATAGTCATAGTAACTTACACCCTCCGAGTTGCAAAACAGTACATGCGAAGTATTGTCAGAAAGAGAGGCCTGCACTTTATGCACCCGTTTATCCAATGAAAAGATCTTCTCATTCAATTTTTCCAAATAAGGGATCTTTGCTTTAACGCTTACATCTTCCCAAGGCTCAGCCACAGAATAACGACTTTTAGCCATTCGCTTCTCAGTTAATTGTACGGGATTTCCAGCTTTACCGGAAGAGGCTATACGAGCAGCCGTGCGAGCAGCACGCAACATTTCATCCAACGTAACACCTTCTACGTAAGCATACCCGGTCTGATCGCCTGCCAATACACGCACGCCCATCCCAAAGTCTATATTGGCTCCGCAATTATTTACTTTGCCATCCATCAGAGACACGCTATTATTGAACGTATGTTCAAAATAAAGATCAGCATAATCACCGCCTTTTTCCAAGGCGACAGCCATTACCTTCTTCAGATCAGCTTCTGTCACACCAAAATGAGTCATGGCTGAAGCTACAGCAAACTGGTTACCTGCTCCTCCCAAAGCACCCTGCACTGATATAGGCATAGCCAATGATGGCATTGCTAGCGAACCTAATGCTGCCAATCCACCAGTCCGTAAAAAACTTCGTCTATCCATACTTATGTAATTTATATTTAAAGACAATGAGCTATTCTTTTCCGAGTATGATATTAGAGAATCTCAGTTTCTCAACAGAGATCAGTTCCCCTTTGTCAGCAAACTTTCCAGTTCTTCAGCATTCAAGCGTAAGTAGAACTGTCCTTTATAAGCTACCGAAATAGCTCCGGTTTCTTCTGAAACAATAATTGCATGCGCATCCGAAATCTGAGAGATTCCCATGGCAGCCCGATGTCGCAAGCCCAATTCCTTAGGTATGTCGAGGTTGTGAGATACGGGCAAAATACAGCCGGCAGCCTTAATACGTCTCTTGCTGATAACCATTGCTCCATCGTGCAACGGGCTGTTCTTAAAGAAGATATTCTCAACCAGACGTTGATTCAGGTTCGCATTGATAATTTCACCGGTACGCACCACATCATCCAGTGGCAAACTATGCTCCATTACAATCAAAGCACCTATTTTTTGTTTACCCATACTGATACAGGCCATGACTATCGGCATAATGTCATCACGTTCCAGATCCTCTTCCTTGTTTCCGGTAAGGAAACGTACTAAAGCACTGGCATGCTTATGAGAGCCAAGTGTTAGCAAAAACCGTCGCATCTCATCCTGAAACAAAATAATGAGTGCCAATACACCCACACTAACTAGTTTATCAAAGATGGAGCCTAGAAGCTTCATCTCCAAAACCTGAGACACTAACAGCCAGATCAATATAAACACCAAGATTCCGGTGAACACATTGATAGATCCGGAAGCTTTCATCAGTTTGTAGGTGTAATACAGCAGGAAAGCAACCAGTAATATATCTATAAAATCCTTTATGCCAAACTCAAAAAACACGTTGGGTAATTTTAAATTATTAATTATTCATTCTCATCGCTTCTACTATCTTTACTGTTTCAACAGCTTCACGTACATCGTGTACACGAAGTATATCTGCTCCTTTAAGCAAGGAAAGAGTATTCAGTACGGTAGTACCATTTAAGGCTTCCTGTGAGGTAGTCCCCAACAAATTATAAATCATAGATTTACGTGACACACCTACCAGCAGAGGTAGCTCAAAAACACGAAATTCCTCTAAGTGTGCCAATAATTCATAATTATGTTTCATCGTTTTACCAAAGCCAAAGCCTGGATCCAAAATGAGGTCCTTTACACCCATATCACGAAGTTGCTGCACTTTACGTGTAAAATAGAGGAATACATCTTTTAAAAAATCATCATAATGAGGGTGTTGTTGCATGTTCTGCGGAGTGCCTTTCATATGCATCATGATGTAAGGTACATTCAATTTAGCAACCGTACGAAACATATCTTTATCCATCTCACCGGCCGCGATGTCATTGATGATGGCAACTCCATATTCTTCTACACACATCCGTGCAACGTCCGCACGGAAAGTATCGACAGAAACAATTGCATGGGGTTGTACTTTGCGAAGCACTTTCAATCCCATTCGCAAACGCTCCATTTCTTCCTGAGGTGAAACATTCTTTGCATTAAATCGTGATGAATAAGCACCTATGTCAATCATCCCAGCTCCTTCCTTTATGATCTGCTCTACCCGATAGGTGATATCAGTCTCCGTTTGCATACGGCATCCTTCATAAAAAGAATCGGGAGTAACATTCAGGATACCCATAACACAAGGTTTAGAAAGATCCATCAATGAACCATTGACATTTATATATTGGGTATTCAAAGTCTCCATAGATAATTTATTTCCATTAGCTATCTGCAAATGTAAACAAAAAAGCGATTAGTAAATGTACAATCTCATAAAATTATACTTTATCTTTGCCACACAATTTGTGTACTAATTAAAAGTGCTTCAAAAAGAGGCAAACCACTATGGATATAACTGCTCTTTATCGGATATTTCAGAAATGTACTTGTGTCACTACAGACAGTCGTAATTGCCCTAAAAATTCGTTATTTATAGCTTTGAAAGGCGAAAACTTCAACGGAAATGCCTTTGCTGCTAAAGCATTGGAGAGTGGCAGTTCCTACGTTGTAATAGACGAAGCTGACTATGCTCCTGTTGGAGATGTACATTATATAATAGTAGATAATTGCCTACAGACTCTACAACAGTTGGCAAACTATCACCGCCGCCAACTGGGCACACGTATCATCGGCATCACCGGGACCAATGGTAAGACCACTACCAAAGAATTGATGGGCGCCGTACTTTCACAAAGCCACAACGTACTCTATACATTAGGTAACCTAAACAACGCTATTGGGGTACCTCTCACCTTGCTTCGCCTCACAACTGCCCACGACCTTGCCATCGTGGAAATGGGTGCCAGTCACCCCGGCGACATCAAAGAGCTGGCTGAAATAGCCGAGCCGGATTATGGCATTATCACTAATGTGGGAAAAGCTCATTTAGAAGGTTTCAAATCTTTTGAAGGTGTAATCAAGACCAAAGGAGAACTCTATGACTATCTACGTCAACGGGGAGACTCCATTATATTTATCCACCAAGACAATTCCTATTTAAAGAAAATGGCCGGAGGATTGAATCAAATAGTTTATGGGAGTGCCGAAGATGTATATGTAAATGGTCGTGTGGTCAGCAATTCCCCTTATCTCACTTTCGAATGGAAAGCAGGCAAAGAAGGCGAAATTCATCACGTACAGACGCAACTCATTGGTGAATATAACTTTTCGAATGCTTTAGCAGCTGTTACCATCGGCCGTTTCTTCGGAGTAGAACCCGCGAAGATAGACAAAGCGTTGGCTGAATACCTTCCACAGAATAATCGTTCCCAACTTAAAAAGACGGCAGACAATATTCTGATTGTCGACGCATATAATGCTAATCCTACCAGCATGATAGCATCCATCAGTAATTTTAGAAACATGGAAGCAGCCCACAAAATGCTGATACTGGGAGATATGCGTGAACTAGGGAAAGACAGTGCCGAAGAGCACCAGAAAATAGTAGATTATTTGGAGGAATGTAATTTTGAAAATGTAGCGCTTGTAGGCGAACAGTTTGCTGCTACCCATCATTCTTACCCTACTTATCCTGATGCAAACACATTAATTATTGAGCTTCAGAAGACAAAACCCACAGGAAAAATGATTTTGATTAAAGGCTCTAATGGAATAAAATTAAGCACAGTCATAGACTACTTATAAAAAATCAGCCCCGCTAGTCCGTTTTACTCCGAGCTGTTCTTTTTCTTTGAACTCATTCTGGGTTTACATACAAAATATCCTATCAGAGATGCAAGAACCACTCCTGTGGTATTCGCTGCAAAGTCCATCCAATCGCCCCCGCGATAGGTTGTGCAATACTCTTGCAGTAGCTCAACCACCCCACTAAACAAGATAGGGCATGCAAATGCTCCCATCCATGCATGCCACAATGGAGAACCGTCGTTTTTGTGTCCGCGCAGAAACTCCAACCACAACATGCCCGACATTCCGAGATACATGCAGATATGCACTACCTTATCGATATTGGGAATATCGTTTATTTCGGTGGAAGGCGGTTTAAAGAAAGAAAGATAAATTACCGCCAAGATAATGAACAATGATACCGGATATTTCTTAATATAATATAGCATATTTCAATTAGCGAACGAATTGCGTGCAAAAGTAAGGTTTTTTTTCTACATTTGCACGTTTCAGAAACGATTAATAACAAAATGAAAGAAAGAGATACGCTTTATGACAAAAAGTGACAGAGCTAACTTTGGAAGCAAATTAGGTGTCATCCTCGCCTCTGCGGGTTCAGCGGTCGGTTTGGGAAACATTTGGAGATTTCCTTTTGAAACGGGGAATCACGGCGGTGCTGCATTCATCCTGCTCTATCTGGTTTGTGTACTTATATTAGGCATTCCCATCATGATTGCTGAGTTCCTTATTGGCAGACGTTCACGCGCCAATACAGCAGGAGCTTATCAAAAATTAGCTCCCGGCACAAAATGGCGGTGGGTAGGACGCATGGGAGTACTGACCGGTTTTTTAATACTGGGTTATTATTCCGTAGTGGCCGGGTGGACTCTCGAATTTATAGGAGAAGCTGCAACTAACAGCTTTGCCGAAAAATCAGCAACCGACTTCATCGCATCGTTCAATAGCTTTACAAGTAATCCGTGGCGACCAATTGTTTGGTTAATTCTATTCCTCCTTGCTACCCATTTCATCATCGTCAAAGGGGTAGAGAAAGGAATCGAAAAATCGTCAAAAATCATGATGCCGATACTATTCGTATTATTGGTAGTACTCGCTATCTGCTCGGTTTCACTCCCTGGCGCAAGTGCCGGTATAGAGTTCCTCTTGAAACCGGATTTCAGCAAAGTGGATGGAAATGTACTCTTAGGAGCCATGGGACAAGCCTTTTTCTCCTTGAGCATTGGAATGGGATGCTTATGTACTTATGCCTCTTACTTTAGAAGCGATACGAATCTTACGAAAACAGCCTTCAATGTAGCTGCAATAGATACAATGGTAGCAATCTTAGCTGGCTTTATTATTTTTCCAGCAGCATTTTCCGTGGGCATTCAACCGGATGCCGGACCGAGTTTATTATTTATCACACTCCCTAATGTATTCCAGCAAGCATTTGGTAACCTACCTTGGCTGGCCATCATCCTGTCGCTGATGTTCTACATCCTACTAGCTTTAGCAGCATTAACCTCAACCATCTCTCTACATGAGGTGGTCACGGCTTACCTACATGAAGAGTTTAAGTTCTCGCGTGGCAAAGCAGCCAAACTAGTAACCACAGGTTGCATCTTCGTAGGAGTCTTTTGTTCACTCTCACTAGGTGTCGGTAAAAATCACACGTTATTTGGTTTGAATTTATTCGATCTGTTTGATTTCGTTACCGCCAAAATCATGTTGCCACTGGGTGGCTTCTTCATATCTATCTTTGTTGGCTCTTATCTGGACAAAAAAGTGATTTGGGAAGAAGTGAGCAATAACGCCACATTGAAAGTACCTGTCTATAAGACATTGGTTTTCATCTTAAAATTTATAGCCCCAATAGGTATTGCCGCTATATTCATCAATGAATTAGGCCTTTTGAAATAAAATGCACATACCCAACCCTTTTAAAGATTTCTTATATTTTTCACGGGAAGAAAGACGTGGAATACTTATTCTAATAACCGCAATCATCGTCGTCTTTCTTTCTGACTTTTTATACTCTTATCAAAGTACCAAGCTTCTTTTTACAGAAGAAGATATACGTCAACAAGCCATCGCTTTGGCTGAATACAAATCCTTCCTAGCATCCATACAAGAAAAGGACAAACAATGGAAGGAACGTTTTTTCGATGACAACTCAAATAAACAAAAGAAGGAGATTATTCTAACCTCTTTCGACCCCAATACGGCAGATTCTGTCACGTTCTGTCAATTAGGACTGCCGAGCTGGATGGCACAGAATATTCTACACTATCGAAGTAAAGGAGGTAAATTCCGCAAAGCAGAAGATTTTAGAAAGATATACGGTTTGACAGAAGAACATTATCAAACACTGCTCCCCTACCTATATATCAGCCAGAAAGAGGCTTCAGACCATTCTGTACAATTATACACACCTCCGCTCACAAGCGACACCGTCACCCCTCCTCGCACAGATCTTTATAAATATCCATCAGGTACAGTCGTAGATTTAAATCGTGCCGACACCACCGAACTTAAAAAGATACCGGGAATCGGTAGTGGCATTGCCCGGCTAATTACTAATTACCGCCAACGCCTGGGAGGCTTCTACCGCATCGAGCAATTGCAAGAGATTCACTTGAACTACCATCTACTAAAGCCTTGGTTCCGCATTGACAGCAAAGAGATTCGACTTATCAATGTAAACCGTGCCGGTATAGAAAAGCTTCGTCACCATCCTTACATCAATTTTTATCAAGCAAAAGCGTTTGTGGAGTATCGAAAAAAGCGAGGTCCGCTCCATAATCTCAAACCTTTCACTATTTATGAAGAGTTTTCAGATGCTGATTTAGACAAGATGAGCCACTACCTTTGCTTTGAATAAGATGTTCATGCAAAACGATTATGCGTAAGGAAAAGTAGTATCTCAAAAACGATGTTTTATGCCACATTGCAGAACACTCGCTATCAGTCAATCATTACATTTTATGTATTACCCCATCAATCAAATGGATGGTACGGTCCGTAATTTGAGCCAGTCCTTCATCGTGCGTAACGATCACGAAAGTCTGCCCGAAGCGATTGCGCAAATTAAAAAAGAGCTGATGCAGTTCTTCTTTATTATGGGTATCCAAGCTACCGGAAGGTTCATCTGCCAAGACTACAGCCGGATGATTGATAAGAGCACGGGCCACTGCTACACGTTGCTTCTCCCCACCAGAAAGTTCATTCGGTTTATGCCCGGCACGTTCCGAGAGTCCCATAAATTCCAAAATTTCTGTGGCAGAAGCTTTTGCATCTTGTTGTCCCTTACCCGCAATAAAAGCCGGAATCATTACATTTTCTAAAGCTGTAAACTCAGGTAAGAGTTGATGAAATTGAAAAACAAAACCAAGGTGTTTATTGCGAAACGCGGAAAGCTCTCTTTCTTTCATACGATTTACCAAGGTGCCATTGATAGTCACCGAACCACTATCCGGCATATCAAGTGTGCCCATAATCTGCAACAAGGTTGTTTTTCCGGCACCACTAGGACCCACAATACTGACAATTTCCCCTTTCTCTATTTTCATATCGATACCCTTCAGTACCTGCAAATTGCCAAAACTCTTCGTTATATTTTCTAAATGTATCACCGATTTATTACTATTTTATTCCCTATGCCTCTGACAGATCTTTTTATCTTTAACACATAGGTACGTTTTTACTGTTTGGTTGTTTTCTCACAGTTTTTTAATCACATATTCGGCCAAATAGCAGCCAAAAACAGCGGGCATGTAGCTCACCGTGCCACAAGTTGATTTTTTATTCATCTCATCTTCCGTCAGCAAAACCGCATTTGAATCTGCTTGTTCCGTACTGAAGACCACGGGTAGTTTACGTTTTATCCCCATCTTCTGGAGGCGTTTGCGAACAGCTTTACTCAATCCACAATGGTACGTATCCCCTATATCAGCAAAACGAACTTGGGTGATATCGCTTTTAGCACCGGCTCCCATGCTGGATATGATTTTAATACGCCTCTTCAAAGCTTCCGCTATCAAATGACATTTAGGAGCAAGTGTATCAATGGCATCCACCACAAAATCATAAGATGCCGCATCCAGTAATTCGGGAATATTCTCATCCTTCAGAAATACAGGTAGTACCCTTAAATCCAAAACAGGATTTATATCTTTGTAACGTGTTTCCAATACTTCTACTTTTTTCATCCCTTGGGTGGAATGCAAAGCTGGTAGCTGTCGGTTTATATTCGTAAGCTGTACCATATCCGCATCTACAATAGTCATCCGTCCTACTCCCGCCCGACATAACATTTCAGCAGCATAAGCTCCTACGCCTCCCAACCCTACAACAAGCACGTGCGCAGAGCGTAAGCGTTCCATTTTTTCATCTCCCAGCAGAAGTTGCGTTCTTTGTTGCCAATTTTCCATCTCTTTCTTTCTTATCACGGTCTATCACTCAGAACCAATTATTTTATTTCTTTCGGAACCACTTATAGAACCACTTACCCACCTTTTCATAATGTTGCGATTCGGTATTACCGCGTGGGTTAGAGAATGATATCGCATCCTGAGGTTCACCCAGTTGATCTGGATATAACACGATCAGACTGTTGTTTGCAAAATATTTACTGATTTGCATCGGTAATCTTTCAAAAGAACTATCGTAAGAGATAGACCCCCGACGTGCATTAATGATTACCAGTAAATGATCATAATGCACCTGACCGGTCAGCAACAGTAAATCTCCCCAATCATCCAAGCGTGAAAAATCAGTAAGAGTTTGCCCATGTTTTTTCTTAACCAATGCTTGTAAATGAGCAGTGGTATCTTCATTTGCAAAGAAATGCACACGACAGCCTAATATTTCACCTAAACGACAGAAATGCTCTACCCACTTCTGAAAACCAGCTTCGTACTCAGCTTGCGAAGGGACTGCAACAATCACACGTCTTATTGTATTAATCGGCATCAGTAATTTAGCAACCATTACCTCCCGGTGCAATCCTTTCAGCAAGTTTTCCGTGAGCATACCGAAGAACGAATCCACAATATTGACTTTGCGGTGTAGGCCTATAATCACATCCGTAACCCCGTATTCTTTAGCCGTATGAATGATGCCGGAAGCAATATTCATATCATAACGGGTAATCTGCTGCAACGGTACATCTACCGATGCCGCTATCATAGCCGCTTTTTCCAAATAACGTTTGCCTCGAAGCTCAGCAGCTTCCGAACTACTGTCATCATTAATTACATTCAGAGCCAACAAATTATCTTTTTGTTTCGGATCACGTATCACCAGCGAAAGATTGATCAAATCTTCAATCGTATCAGGATTTGCGACAGGAATCAGTATCCGCTCCTCTTTTACCGTACGGTTTACCTCCAATTGTGCCTCATCCATTGCTATTTTTCGTGCCGCGCGCTCCGTTATAAACGAACTTACGATACAAGTGACCAGTATCAATAAAACCGTTCCATTCAATACATCATCATTTAGCAATCGTTCTCCGTTAGGCAGCATAATATTATACCCTACCAATACGGCAGCCAGAGTTGCTGCAGCCTGCGCATTACTTAGCCCATACATTAACTCCCGCTCAATGGCAGCCATCTTATAGATCTTCTGCGTCAACCAGCAGGCAATCCATTTACCCGTCAATGCTACCACAATCATAACAGCAGCTACTTTCAACGCATTGCCATGTCCGAAAATGACATGTACGTCAATAAGCATACCCACTCCAATCAAAAAATAAGGAATGAACAGTGCATTACCCACAAACTCCAAATGATTCATTAACGGAGACACGTGCGGAATAAGACGATTTAGTACCAGCCCTGCAAGGAAAGCGCCTAGAATACCTTCCATCCCCACCAGTTCCATCAAGCCCGCACCTAAAAACACCATCGCGAGCACAAAGATAAATTGCATCACATTGTCGTCATATCTCCTAAAGAACCAACGCCCTATGCGCGGAAAAAAATAAACAATCAAGCCTCCCAAGACCACAACCTTAACCACCAGCCAAATCCAGAAGAGACCTCCTTCCTCTCCTTTGTACAAGCCACTGACAACAGCCAATACCAACAGAGTAAGCGTATCCGTCACGGCTGTACCGCCCACAGCAATACTCACACTACGATGTCGCGATACACCATAACGAATAACAATCGGGTAAGCCACTAAAGTATGTGAAGCGTACATACTCGCCAATAGCACAGAGGTCACCACCCCATATTTCAAATATCCTACGTTTGTAACCAATCCTATTCCTATTGGGATAATAAAGGCCAGTAATCCTAAAACCAGCGCTTTACCACGATTTTGCTTAAAATCTCCCATGTTCATTTCCAAACCGGCAAGAAACATGATATAATATAACCCTACCTTTCCAAACAAAGCAAAACTGCTGTCACGCACCAAGATATTAAAACCATGCTCACCAATCACAAGACCGGCTAATATCATACCAATAATATGCGGGATGCGTAGTTTGTGCAACAAGATCGGCGCAAACAATATAATAAGAAGTACAAGGAGAAATATCCATGTAGGGTCGGTAATCGGAAGTTTAAGACTAAAGTCAAACCAATCCATAGGCTGTTGTTTTATGTTTTTAACTGCAAAAGAACGAAAAAGTTTTCACTTTATGCAGTGCTATACAGCATTTTGTTATAAATTTGCAACCTATTCTATCTTTTTAGAGATAGAATATCACTTTTTATGTACATTAATTAAAACAAAAGAAAATGAAAGTAGCTATTGTTGGAGCAAGCGGAGCCGTGGGACAAGAATTTCTGCGAGTGCTCGATGAAAGAAATTTCCCGTTGGATGAATTAGTACTATTCGGTTCTAAACGTAGTGCCGGAACTAAATGTACGTTCCGCGGTAAACAGATCGAGGTTAAACTTTTGCAACACAACGATGACTTTAAAGGGATTGATATCGCTTTCACTTCCGCAGGTGCTAGCACTTCCAAAGAGTTTACTGAAACCATTACTAAATATGGTACAGTAATGATTGATAACTCCAGTGCGTTCCGAATGGATGCTGATGTGCCTTTGGTGGTACCTGAAGTGAATGCTGTCGACGCGAAAGGCCGTCCGCGCGGCATCATAGCCAACCCTAACTGTACTACTATCCAGATGGTAGTCGCACTGAAAGCCATTGAAAAACTTTCTCATATAAAAACCGTACATGTCTCCACCTACCAGGCTGCCAGTGGTGCCGGTGCAGCTGCCATGGACGAACTGTACGAGCAGTACCGTCAAGTATTGGCAGGCGAACCTGTAACAGTTGACAAGTTCGCTTATCAATTGGCATTCAACCTCATTCCGCAGATTGACGTATTTACAGAGAATGGATACACCAAGGAAGAGATGAAAATGTATCACGAAACGAAAAAAATTATGCACTCTGACATCAAAGTCAGCGCCACATGCGTACGTGTACCGGCTTTACGTTCTCACTCCGAAAGTATTTGGGTAGAAACAGAACGGCCCATCTCGGTAGAAGAGGCTCGGAAAGCTTTTGCCAACGGCGATGGTTTGGTTTTAATGGATAATCCGGCAGAAAAAGAATATCCAATGCCCTTATTCCTTTCAGGTAAAGAACCCGTTTATGTAGGTCGTATTCGCAAAGATCTCACCAATGAAAATGGTTTGACATTTTGGATTGTGGGTGATCAGATCAAAAAGGGTGCTGCATTGAATGCGGTACAAATTGCTGAATATTTAGTAAAAGAAAAGGCGTTGTAAGGGGAGCGTAAATTAAACTGTGTCAGCGTTCTTCTCTGACTTTAAAATATCAGGTT
>CALYZE010000013.1 GCA_945607605.1 uncultured Bacteroides sp. | reverse complement strand
ATGTCTATTATACGTGATAACCATAATATGCCTTTTGATTATATTTTGGCAGATGCAAATACCATATTTTCAAATTTATTGGGGAAACCGATAGATGCTTTTAAGGGCAGAACATTTACTTCTATCCATGAAGACGCTACTTCGAAGTTGGAATTCTTGACTGATATCTTAGACGGCGGTTTACATAAAGAACTTGACATGTGCTTTGAACTTACAGGAAGACTGTGCCATGTCATTGTCTATTCTCCCGAACAGGATGAGGTAATCGCTTTATTTTTGGACACGACAGATACTATACAGGCGCATCAGGCTCTGGATCGTAGTGAAAAGTTGTTTCGTAATCTCTTTACAAATATTCCTGCTGGAGTGGAGATTTATGATAAAGACGGTTATTTGGTGGACACTAATACTAAGAATATGGAAATATTTGGCATAGAGGATAAGGCAGATGCAATAGGCATTAACTTATTCTTGAATCCGAATCTGCCTTCCTCGTTAATCGAGCGGATACGTACGGAAGATACGGTAGATTTCCGACTGGATTACTCCTTTGATATGGCCAAAGCTTATTTCGCTACGATGAAATCAGATATTATAAATATTTATACAAAGGTCAGTAAGGTTTATGATAGCAAAGGAGTATTTACTGGATATGCTTTAATTAATATTGATAATACAGAGCGTATCGATACATTGAATCGTATTTGTGATTTTGAGAACTTCTTCTTACTTATTTCTGATTATGCTAAAGTAGGATATGCCAAGCTGAATTTAGTAGATCGAAAAGGATATGCTATCAAACAATGGTATAAAAATATGGGTGAAGATGAAAATACTCCTTTAGCAGATATTGTGGGTGTCTATGAAAAGATGTATCCGGATGATCGGAAGGTGATGTTAGCCTTTTTTCAAAAAGCATGTGCAGGTGAAGCAAAGAACTTTAAGGGAGAAATGCGTATTCAACGCCGAGGTGAGAAGGATAAGTGGAATTGGATACGCGTCAATGTTCTCGTCGATCAATATAATCCAGAGAATGGACTCATTGAACTGATTGGTGTCAATTACGATATCACGGAACTGAAAGAGACAGAGATTAAGTTGATTGAGGCCAAGGAAAGAGCCGAGGCTGCAGATCGCTTAAAATCAGCTTTCCTGGCCAATATAAGTCATGAGATTCATACTCCTTTGAATGCAATTGTCGGTTTTTCAAGTTTGTTAGGAGAAACGACAAATATGGAAGAGAGAAAACAATATATAGAGATTGTAGAAAGGAATAATGAGTTGTTGCTGCAGTTGATATCGGATATTCTTGATTTGTCGAAAATAGAAGCTGGCACATTCGATTTTATCGAAAAGGAACTGGATGTAAATCTCATGTGTGAAGAAACAGTACGCACTATGCGCCTGAAAACAAAACCGGGAGTTGAACTTCTTTTCGATAATCATTTACCGGAGTGCCAGATTGTGAGCGATCCTAATCGTCTGAGGCAGGTTCTTTTTAACCTTGTCAATAACGCTATCAAGTTTACTTCTTTCGGTAGCATCCGGATAGGGTATGAACAACTGGATGAAAATCATCTGCGCTTCTATGTGGCTGATACAGGTATCGGCATTGATCCGGACAAACAGGCACACGTATTTGAACGCTTTGTGAAGCTGAATGCTTTTGTACATGGGACAGGTTTAGGGCTCTCCGTTAGCAAAAAAATTATTGAATTGCTAGGTGGTACAATCGGAGTCAATAGTAAAGTAGGCGAAGGATCTTGCTTTTGGTTTATACTTCCGATTCAATAAATAGCATTCTTTCTGCTGCGGTATAAAAACCTGAAATCAACTTTATAGTCCAAATGAGAATTTATCAATGGATTGATATACTATGCTGGCAATACTTAATATTAAAATTCCCAGTGTGCATATAGTCAGGCTGGCTCGTGTATAATTATCGCTTCGGAATGTGGCAATTGGATGATCACTCTTAGTGATATACATAGCCTTTACTATTTTTAGATAGTAAAAAAGTGAGAGAACCGTATTTATCAGTGCGATGAATACCAGCAGATGGAAGCCGCTTTGAAAGGCTGCTGCAAAGATAAAGAACTTTGAAAAGAATCCCGCAAAAGGTGGAATACCAGCCAAAGAGAACAAAGCCAATGTCATTAGAAAAGCCAACTTTGGGTTGGTGCTGTACAAACCATTGTAATCTTCCAAAGTGTATTTGTGTGCCCGTAGTGCTACAATAGTGATAACGGTAAATACAGCCAGGTTGGCAAACATGTATATCAGTATATAATATACCAATGAACTCATACCTTGAGAACTTCCGCTGATAATGCCTAACAGGATATATCCTGCTTGGGAAATACTTGAGAAAGCCATCAGTCGCTTTAAGTTCTGCTGACGTAAAGCAAAAAGATTCGCTAAAGTAATAGAAGCAATGATAATCCAGTAGAGTACTTCTTGCCATTGAACCACCATTGGTGCAAATACCTTGATGAGAATCGTCATCAATACGAAGGCGGCAGAACCTTTAGAAACGACACTCAGATAGGCGGTAACAGTGCTGGGAGCACCTTCATAAACATCTGCTGTCCAAAGATGGAATGGCACCAATGAAATTTTGAATCCCATACCGGAGAAGAAAAAAACAAAACCCATAATCTGCAAAGGGTTCCCGTCAAGGTGTGCCGGAATATCAGCAAAATAAAGAGTGCCTATTGAACCATAAATTAAGGAGATACCATATAACAACAGCCCACTTGAGAACAAAGCTGTGAGAATATATTTGGCACCTGCTTCAGCAGAGTGGTGACGATATTTGTCAAAGGCAACCAAAGCCGCCATAGGAATGCTTGCGGTTTCTAAGCCAATGAAAAACATCAGAAAGTGTCCAGCTGATATCATGAAGTACATACCCAAGAGTGTGGAAAGTGTAAGTACATAAAATTCTCCTTGCTTGATGGCTGTATCAGGACGGCGCATCCATTCATGTGCCATTAAGAATACGATTAACGTACCGATGCTAAGGATGGATTTTACAATACTCTGTATGGGTTGATTGTGATACATTCCACCGAAAGCATCGGCTTCAGGACCAGGAATAATCGTGATAAGGGTGTGCATAGTAAGCAAAACCACGGGCAACATGGAGTTCAGTACTGGTTTGCCACTATTTTTATGTGCATCCGGACTCATAAAGAGGTCGGCTATGAAGAGGATGACGATGACTAATATCAGCGACAATTCTTCTTTTAACAGGAAAAATTGAGAATAATCCATATCTATATTTATGATTTGACGATTGACTATTGAGCGTTTTTTATGTATAGTTTAACGATTTGTTATTTACGATTGAAACGGACTAAATTGTAGATAATCAAATCGTAAATAGCTTGGTTATCGGGAGTACGCTATCTCCTATCATGCTACTTATCCACCAAGGGGCCATACCAAGGGCAGCTACACAAGCAATAAGAAGAATGACTACTGTACGTTCGTCCCAAGTAGCATCTGTTAAAATGAGGTGATGCTTATTGGTGCAAGTCCCATATAAAATTTTACCTATCAGTCTTAATATATAGACTGCGGTAACTACAATGGAAGAGCAGGCAATAATTGTCCAGACACGGTGGAACGTATCAGGATGTTGGAAAGAACCTGTGAAGATAGTCATTTCGGCAACGAAACCACTGAGTCCCGGCAAACCTAAATTGGCAAGACCGGCAATCACATAGCAGACTGCGAGAAAAGGCATAATCTTCATCAAACCGCTCAGTTCACGAATGTCACGTGTATGTGTCCGTCCATAAATCATGCCAATAAGAGCGAAGAATAAAGCTGTCATCAATCCGTGTGAGAGCATCTGTAACACGGCACCTGTGCAGGCTGTTTGATTCATCATGAGGATGGCGAATAGGACCAAACCGCAATGGCTGACCGAAGAGTAAGCATTGATGTACTTCAAGTCTGTCTGCACACAAGCGGAAAAAGCGCCATAGAGAACCGATATCCCGGTTAGAATTAGGAAAATCCACCCCAACTCTTGTGCAGCTTCAGGCATTAGATAGATGGCCATACGGAAACATCCGTAGCCTCCTAATTTCATTAATACACCTGCATGGAGCATCGATACGGCAGTTGGTGCAGAAGCATGACCGTCAGGACTCCATGTATGGAACGGAAACAAAGCACCTAATACTCCGAAACCGAGGAAGGTAAGCGGAAACCAGATACGCTGCTGCTCAATCGGTATATTATGCAACTGAGCTATTTCCAGTAAGTTCATGCTCGTGCCTCCCGAACCATAGTAGATACCCAAAATGCCAATCAGCAGAAAGGCAGATCCTCCCATCAACATTAAAGTTAGTTTCATTGCGGAATATTCCTTACGTCCCGAACCCCATACACCAATCAATAGGTACATTGGAATAAGGGCAATCTCGTAGAACATGAACATAGTGAACAGATCTATTGAGATAAAGAAACCGAATACGCCGATTGACAGGAAGGTAAACCAAAGGAAGTATTCTTTGGTCAGCGGTTGCAGACGCCAAGAAGCAAAGGTTCCAGTAAAGACAATAATAGCTGAGAGCAACAGCATGGCTACTGAAATGCCGTCTACTCCTACGGAATAATGAATGTTGAGAACAGGATACCAAGGTATATCGGCCCGGAATAACATTTCATCTATAGCACCGGCTTGACGTGCGTGAAGATACATTACGGTCAATGTTATGGAAAGTATCACCAAAGCTGATGCGCCGGTCACCATCACCGCACGTATTTGTGCGATATTACGGCTGATCCAGAGGCCTAGCAACATCAATATGGGGATAAGTACGAATAGTGATAAAAAGTTCATCTTTATATTTACGATTTTACGATTTACAATTGGATTTTATCAAGTTACAATAATAGTAACAATATCAGAGCGAGTGTACCCAGTAAGAACACAAAGGTGTATTGCTGAATATGTCCACTTTGCAAGCTACGTATCTCGTCACTGGTAGCGTTGGCACTCCAAGCAAGGAAGTTGAAGAACCCATCGATTACGTGGCGGTCCCACCATGCTATAGGACGACAAATACAGCCGAAAATAATGCGGTGGGTGATGAATTGATAAATCTCATCGAGATAGAAGCGGTGGTAAGCGGCCGTCCATAACCCTTGCAAGCGACAAGCGAGGACATGCGCTATAGGTTGTTTTCTGCCTGCATATATATAGGTTGCAGTGGCAATGGCAACAATGGAAACGGCGATACTTGTACCAGCTACTTCCCAATCCAAATGGATATTATATTCCATACCATCAGAGCTGATGAAATGTCCGAAAGGGAGAATAAATGACCATCCACCTACAATCGTTACTAATGCAAGAAATATCAGGGGAATAGTCATTGTCAACGGACTTTCGTGCGGCGTATGTACAGCATGAAATTCTTTGTTCTCGGTACCCCAGAAGATGCCGTAATAAAGGCGGAACATATAGAATGCAGTCATACCTGCAATGATTGTCATGATCCACCCCATCGCAGGGCTGAATTGAAAACAGGCTGTCAGTATCTCGTCCTTGGAGAAGAATCCGGAGAACGGAGGAATACCGGCAATCGCAAGACAGGCAATCAGGAAGGTCAGATGTGTAATGGGCATATATTTTCTCAACCCACCCATGGCAGACATCTCATTGCTATGTACGGCATGAATAATACTACCGGCTCCGAGAAAAAGCAATGCCTTGAACATGGCATGAGTGAACAAATGATACATACCTGCCATGTAACCCAATCCGCCTTGATGTGGATCAACAGACGTACATACGCCCAATGCCACCATCATGAAACCAATTTGTGAGATAGTGGAAAATGCAAGTACACGTTTAATATCACTTTGCACACAAGCAACGCTGGCGGCATAAAAAGCGGTAAAGGCACCTACATAAGCTATGATATGCAGTACGTCCGGCGCATAAGTTATAAACAAGGGGAACATACGTGCTACCAGATAAACCCCTGCTACAACCATTGTTGCCGCATGAATCAATGCGCTGACAGGTGTGGGGCCTTCCATCGCATCTGGTAGCCAGATGTGTAACGGGAACATGGCACTCTTTCCGGCGCCTCCGATAAACATCAATCCCAATGCCAGCGGAAGCATAACAGCACCGCCTTTTATCAATGCCATCTCACTGGGATGAAAAGTGTAGGTTCCTGCATAGTAACCGTAAATAAGTATGCCTATCAAAAAACCTAGATCGGCGAAGCGGGTAACGATAAATGCTTTCTTACTGGCAGCAATGGCAGCTGGTTTGGTATAGTAGAAACCAATCAAGAGATAAGAAGAGACCCCTACCAACTCCCAGAAGAGATACATTTGGAAGATATTTGTTGCTATCACTAATCCCAACATGGACAGGGTAAAGAGTGAAAGAAAGGCATAGTATCGTTGGAAACCGCATTCACCTTTCATATAACCGAAAGAGTAGATGTGTACCATGAATGAAACGGTACTTATAATCATCAACATCATGACTGAAATAGGATCAAGTAGAATGCCCATATCAATACTGAGTGACGGAGTGAATGGCAACCACGTGAAATTATAGGGTATACATGTAGCATACGTGCCATCAGCTAGTCGCGGAGTACTGAAATACAGTCCTGCGGTGAGATAGGAGAGTACTGTTACAGCACCCAACACCACGGTGCCGATAAGGCCGGCAGTGCGATGAGACATCCATTTGCCTCCCAGCCCTAACATAAGGAAGGAAAGAAAAGGAAGGAGAAGGATTAGAATTGTATATTCCATTATACTTGGTTATTAGGTTTTAATTATTAAGTATGAATCATGTAGTATGTAGTGTAACTGATTTATAGTTAATAACTAAGAGTTGTTTCTTACCATTTCAGTTCATCTAATTTGTTTACTTGAATGCTACGAATATTACGATAGATGTTTATCATAATGGCAATGGCTACCGCTGTTTCTGCTGCTGAGATAGCAATGGAAAACAAAGAGAAGAAATATCCCTCCAGTCCTCCAGGAAATAGAAAGCGGTTGAATACGGCAAAGTTGATATCCGTTGCATTCAAAATCAATTCTATTGAAATTAATATAGCCAGTGTATTGCGACGGGTAAAGAATCCGTAAATACCGGCAAAAAACATGATAGCCGAAACTATCAAATAATATTCCATGTGGATCATGTTAAAACTATATTTTAAAGTTAATCAGACTGCATTTATTCATTCGAGAAGCAAGGCTTTTACTACCGTTTGCGAGCAATGAGTAATCCTCCTACGATACATGCCAGGAGCAAGATACTGACTGCTTCGAAAGGCAGTAGATATCCATACTTTTCACTGCTCAACATGTGATAACCGATGGTCTTGATATTGATTTCCAGAGGGGCTATGTCAGTAGTAGCAATGAATGTATGATTCAGGGTAATAAACAATACGATAATGGCTCCTCCTACGGTAGCGCCTAACCCGGCGAAAAACTTGCTACGTTTCAGCTTGTCTACGATATCGCCTTCACCACTGGTCAGCAAGATTGAGAAGACGTATAGTACAACAATACCGCCGGCATAAACCATAATCTGGACGGAACCGAGGAAGGTATAACCCAGTAGAAAATAGATACCAGCTGTACCAAAAAGGACGAATAGCAGGTAAGTGGCTGAGCGAACCATGCGGTGAGTTGTTACCGTCAGGATAGAAAATACGGTAATAAAAGCCGCAAGAAAGTAGAATACTACTGTTTCAAGATTTATTTCCATAATGTTATTTAGAGTTTAATCCCCCTCCTTTAGGAGAAGGAGTGGAGGTTACTCGGCTGGCTGGATGGTTCAGCGTCAGTACCAGTTTTGTCCGATCGAATACAGCATGTTCAAATTTTTGGTCGAAGGTGATAGCGTCGTGAGGACAAGCATTTACACAAAGTTGGCAGAACATACACGAACCGAGATCGTATTCATACTTAACCAATATTTTCTTTTTTTTGCCATCTTCCGTTTCAACCATTTCGCTTGTCACTTGGATCGTATCGTTGGGACAAGCTATTTGGCATAAGCCGCAAGCTATACAATGATGTTCATTTTTATCATTATGAGGCATGGTTAACGTACCGCGAAAACGGTCGGAAAGTTTCAATGATGCACGGTTTTCCGGATATTGTTCGGTAGTTTTCTGTCGACAGAATACGGTCATGGTAGTTTTCATACCTACCAACAAAGAAGCGATACCTTGTATGAGTCCCCCGATATAAGAGTTGGTTTTCATTAGAAGTGTAATTTAAATACTACGATTAATACCATCAAAATTAGATTTACCATTGATATGGGTACCAGATATTTCCATTCTAGATTCAGGATTTGGTCAATACGTAAACGTGGAAATGTCCATTTGATCCACATTAATAGAAAGACTACAAAAAAGGCTTTCCCAAAGAACCAAACAAAGCCGGGAATGTAATCCATCAGGGTATTGAATCCGTCCAATCCTCCAACATGGAGAGGCATCCAACCTCCCAAGAAGATAGTAGCGGCTACGGAAGCTACAATAAATAGATTTAAGTATTCGGCTAGATAGAAGAAACCGAAGCCCATACCAGAATATTCCGTATGATAGCCGGCTGTTAACTCGCTTTCTGCTTCAGGCAAGTCGAAAGGACCGCGGTTTGTTTCTGCGTTGCCGGCAATGAGGTAGATTATAAAAGCAATGAATGCGGGAATGTGTCCTTTGAAGATGAACCAACCGTCGGATTGTCCTTCTACAATTTCTGAAAACTGCATGGTGCCCATCAAAACAACCATTGTTAGTAGACTTAAACCGCAAGACAATTCGTAACTGATAATTTGTGCACCGCTTCGCATGGCTCCGATTAATGAGAATTTATTATTGGAACTCCAACCCGCCAGCAGAATACCTACGACACCGATGCTCGATGCAGCTAGTAGAAAGAATACGCCTACATTGAAGTCTAACACTTCCAACCCTTTGCTGATAGGTAGACAGGCGAAGGTAAGGAAGGATGCGATAATGACCATGAATGGTGCCAGATTATAAAGGAGACGATCTGAAAATTTCAAGTCGATGATTTCCTTTGTCAGCATTTTGATAACGTCACAGGGTACCTGGAGAAATCCCCATTTCCCCACTCGCATCGGGCCGAGACGACATTGGAAAAAGGCACATATCTTGCGTTCCATGTAAATTAAGATGATAGCAAGTATGGCATACATTAGGATGATGCATACGCCAATCATCACACACTCTAGGAATATAGCCAGACCTTCCGGCATCAAGGATGTCAGCATCTGGTGTATCCAGTTGGTTATTATACTAAAGTCAAACATATTATCTATCAATATCTGGTACTACATAATCTAATGTTCCGCCAATGGCAATGAGATCGGCAATTTTTGCGCCGCGACAAATGGTCTCTACAGTCGAGACCAATGGCAATCCCGTACTGCGGAAATGCAGGCGGTAAGGCATTTTGTCGCCGTGACTTTCAAGAAAGACTCCGAACTCGCCGCGACTACCTTCTACGGCAGCATAATAAGTACCTTCGGGTACGCGGATAATTGGCTTCATCTTCTCTTGGTAGGCACCTTCCGGAATGTTGTCTATCAGTTGCTCGATGATTTTCAAACTTTCCAATATTTCATCCATGCGGATCAAGTAGCGTGCCCAAGAATCACCTTCAGTACGGATAATCTCTTTAAAATTCACCTTATTATATACGGCATATGGCATACGTTTGCGCACGTCACATGCCCAACCGCTAGCGCGGCCGGTACCTCCGGTAGCTCCGAAGGCAATAGCATCTTCTCGTGAAAGTATCCCTACTTTTTTCAGACGTTGCTGTGCAATGATGTTTCCGGTGAATACATCATGATATTCGTGCAGGATGCTACGTAGGTAGGGGAGCAGCTCTTTTACTTTTTTTACAAAGTTAGGAGTAATATCTGCTTGTACGCCGCCGATGGTATTGTAGTTCATGATGAGGCGTCCACCGCAAGTCTCTTCGAAAATGTCGAGTATCTTTTCACGGTCGCGGAAGCCGTAGAAGAAAGCGGTTAGTGCGCCTAAGTCCATAGCAAGACAGGCATAAAACAGCAAATGGGAATCTATTCGTTGCAACTCATCCATGATGGTACGTATGTATTGCACGCGCTCACTAACTTCTATCCCCATGGCCTTTTCAATACACATGCACAAGGCGTGACGGTTTTGATGTGCACCCAGATAGTCCAGACGGTCGGTCAGAGCTAAAATCTGCGGATAAGTCAAACTTTCGCACATCTTCTCAATGCCTCTGTGGATATAGCCGCAGTTAGTATCAATCTTTTCGATAATTTCACCTTCCAGTGATACACGAAAACGCATAACTCCATGCGTAGCAGGGTGCTGAGGACCTATGTTTACTACATATTCTTCATCACCGAACAATGGTAGCTCTTTGTTTTTAACGGTTCCGTCCGGATTGAGTTTCAATTCTGTGGTAGTGTCAATGGTTTCTTCGTTATCCATCCGAAGTGGATTATCTTTTTCTGGATCGTTGTCCTTACGCATAGGATGGCCTACCCAATCATTGCGCAAATAGAGGCGACGCATATCGGGATGCCCGATGAAAATAATGCCGTAAAAGTCATAGACTTCACGTTCGTTGAAATCAGCGGCTTTCCAGATGTCGCTAACAGAAGGGAGTTCGGGATGTTCCCGATTCTGGGTAGCAGTACGTACTGCAATCCGTTCACCGGTTACAGTTGACTCCAGAAGATAGACAACGCCGAGGCTATCTCCCCAATCCATGCCGCTGAGGCATTCTAGGAAATCCATTTGTTTCTCTTTCCGTAGACGTAACATTTCGTCGTGCAGGACTGAGGGATCTATGTGTTTTATTTCCATACTCATTAAATGCTATTTTTTTCTTCGTCTGGCTTATCTTCTTTTCTGTTCACTCCACCAAAATAATTCTCTATTTTTACTTTGCGTTGCAGTTGCATCATGCCGTAATAAAAAGCTTCCGGACGTGGAGGGCAACCGGGAATATAGACATCTACCGGTAAAATCTTATCCACACCATTCACTACGTGATAGGATTTTTTGAATGGACCTCCACTGACTGCGCAGCCTCCTACGGCAATTACATATTTAGGATCGGCCATTTGATCGTAAAGACGTTTCAATACCGGAGCCATCTTGTTCGTGATGGTTCCACAAACCATGATCATGTCTGCCTGGCGTGGACTGGCACGGGCTACTTCAAACCCAAAGCGTGCCATGTCATAACGGGCTGCACCGAGGGCCATAAATTCAATGCCACAACAACTGGTTGCAAACGTAAGAGGCCACAATGAATTGCTGCGTCCCCAATTAACGAAATCATCCAGTACTCCGAGAGCCACATTGGCACCCCCGGCGTTAAGTTCTCGGACCATTTTTTCCAATGTTTCATTGTCAATGAATTCCTCATAAGGAATTGATTTAATTTTGGGCTTCTTTGTTATTTCCATTCCAAAGCTCCTTTCCTCCAGGCATAGGCAAGACCCAGAACCAGTATAATCAAAAAGAATAAAATACTAAAAAGTCCCGCTACTCCTAACTCGCGGGCGATAACTGCCCAGGGAAACAGGAATACGGTTTCTACTTCGAACATTAAGAACAAAATGGCAAATAGATAATAACCTACGCGAAATTGCATCCATGATTTACCGCGAGTAGGAATGCCGCACTCATACGGTTCCATTTTTTGTGGATTGTACGAACGAGGAGCTATCGCGTTTGAGAGCGCGATAACGATGCCCACGAAAGCGACTGCCGTCAATAAGACGACCACTAATAAAGTAAAGTTCATAAATCTGATAAGATTTTAGATATTAATATGGAGACATTGCGTCGAATAACAATAACTCTGAATTGTTGTCCAACGAGGATTAGGGCAAGCTGTCACGCTTATATCCTTTCTAAATAAGAATTTTCCTTAGTCCGAACACGTAGTAACTGGTATCGAGCATAGGATGAGGAAATAAAAATAGTAACCGGTCATATTCCGATGAATAAGCAGCTAACTGCATTTTGAAAGAGTTTGCTGGCAATAAAATGCTTTTGTTGCCAGGAACTTGTGTACCGTCCACATACTCCAGACAGAGAGACACAGTAAGGAAATAGTGATAGAAGTTTTGAATAGTTTGTTGCGCGGTAGGAGCTTGCGAGAGAAGGCAACACTCTGTTTTAGGGCTGGTAGGAATACATAAAACATCTGCGGCTTGTAATGCACCGTTGTGCAGTAAGGCTGCAAGTATGACAATTATACCAAGTTTTATGCATTGCTTCATACCATGAATAGTTCTTTTCACGCCGCAAAGATATAATAAGTATTTGTTATTTTGCTATCTCTACATGACAAAAAATGATTATATTTTATACTTTTATCTTAAATCAATTTCGTTTCCAGAATTCAGGATTAAATAAAAGTAATATTGTGAACAATTCCAGACGTCCCAATAGCATGAGAAATGCCAATAGCCATTTGGCCATATCCGGCAAGACATTCCAAGAATAAGCGGGTCCACATTGCCCCAATCCAGGCCCCATATTGCCAATACTGGAAATAACACAACCCAAGGATTCTTCCGCACCAATACCCATAGCCATCATTAACAACATACCGATTACTATGATAACTATATATATGAAGCAAAAAGCGAGAACTGTAGATACAATAGAAGGAGATATGATCTGTTTGTCGATTCTTACTGGCAATACAGCATTGGGGTGAATAATGTGTTTGAACTCATTGCGTGAGACTCTTGCGAGTATTACCATACGTATACATTTCAATCCTCCTGTTGTACTACCTGCACAAGCTCCTATCAGCATAAGAGTAGTGAGCAATCCCCAAAGAATAGGCGTCCACTTCATATAGTCATCTGTAGCGAAACCGGTTGATGTTTGGAGAGAAATAACCTGAAATATAGATCTGCGGAAAGATTCTTCTGCTCCCATCGAACTGGTATAATAAAGTACAACGGCTATGATGGAAGTAAAGGTTACAACAGATAAAAAATACCATTTTAATTCTGCGTTGTTGATAAATTTTTTATATTTCCGGTTAATGAATAATAACAGTAGGGTAAAATTAATACCGGAAATGAACATAAATAAGGAAATGACATACTCTATATAAGGTGAATTGTAGTAGGCAATACTTGCTTGTTTGGTTGAGAACCCGCCTGTTCCGGTGGTTGCAAAAGCATGACAGACACTATCGAACCAGTCCATTCCTCCTAACATCAGCAATATTACCAGAAGGCTGGTAATTCCGGCATAGATACTCCAAATCCATTTGGCGGTGATACCGATGCGTGGATGTATTTTATCGTGTGTGGGACCAGTGGCTTCCGCGGCGAAAACCTGCAACCCACTGACACCAAAGATAGGAAGTACGGCGATGGTGAATAAGATGATGCCCAAACCACCAATCCATTGAGTCATGCTGCGCCAGAATAATATTCCGTGTGGCAGAGATTCTATGTTGTTCAGAATGGTGGCACCTGTACTAGTAAAGCCGGACATCGTTTCAAAGAAAGCATTGGTAATATCGGGTATATAGCCACCGATATAAAATGGAAGCATGCCGAAGAGTGAGAATGCTACCCAAGCAAAACTGACCAA
This sequence comes from uncultured Bacteroides sp., assembly GCA_945607605.1. Classification (GTDB taxonomy): domain Bacteria; phylum Bacteroidota; class Bacteroidia; order Bacteroidales; family Bacteroidaceae; genus Bacteroides. Next base: position 33,945 of record CALYZE010000013.1, on the reverse strand, counting down.
AACATATCCGTCACGGCGTGTTAATTGGCGTTCACCTCCTCTTCCGAGGAGGACAAACAACAGACCGACTCCGGCTGTAATAGCCCCCGATGTCCAGAAATCTATCAAGTCACCTTCTCCATAATGATAGGATATGCCGGAGCAGCAGAGGAACATGGCTGTTTCCAACAATAGCAAGATGCCGATAATACGTATGATCGTCTTAAAATTAATCACAGTAGTTTAATTAAAGTACTTCTCTATTTTTTTAATCATCATATTCAGGCAGAATACCACCACATGGTCACCGGGTTGTATCAAGGTATTACCCATTACCACAATACCTTCTCCCTGACGGATTAATCCTCCGATGGTTGTCCCTTTGGGTAATCCGAGATCTTTTACTGGGTGTTTGGTGATTTTAGAACCCGCTTTTACGGTAAATTCGGCTACATCGGCATTAGCAAATGTTAGGCATTTTACGTTGCTGACGTCTGCGTCCAGCATCATCTGATATATGTGGCTGGCAGCAATCAATTTTTTGTTGATTACGGTACCAATATCCAAACTTTCTGCCATGCCTATATAATCAATATTTTCCACTTCTGCCACAGTTTTACTGACCCCCATGCGTTTAGCTGCAAGACAAGCCAAAATATTGGTTTCTGAGTTTCCGGTAAGTGCTACAAAGGCTTCTGTGTTCTTTAAACCTTCCTCTACAAGTAAGTCCATGTCACGTCCATCTCCGTTGATAATCATAGTTTTGTCATCCAGAATTTCTGTCAGACGGTTGCAACGCGTCAAGTCATTATCTACAATCTTTACTTGCATATAGTCCGGAACGTATTGTGCCGTACGTACGGCAATACGACTTCCACCCATAATCATGACATTGCGCACGTCGGCATAATCTTCTTTGCCGGCAATCTTGCGAATATAAGGGATGTACTTTCGGGTAGTAGTGAAATAAACAATATCGTGCAATTTGATAACATCGTCACCTCGTGGAATCAAGGTTTCATTCTTTCGTTTGATGGCAACCACATGATAAGGCAGTTTCGGACCACCTAACTCGTGGAGAGGAATATCCAGAATTTCAGCTTTCTCACGCATTTTAGTACCAATCAGTATCAAAGCACCTCCACAAAATTCCCACCATTGACGAACCCAGCTCATACGGATAGAAGATATGATTTCTTTGGCAGCAAGCATTTCCGGATAAATAAGTGAATCTACACCTAATTTCTGAAAAAATTCCTTGTTCTTGGGTAATAGGTATTCGTAATTGTCGATGCGAGCAACAGTTTTGATAGCACCGAGATTGGTGGCCAGCATACATGCGGTCATGTTTCGGCTTTCGTCAGGAGTGACAGCGATGAAAAGATCTGCTTCGCCTACTCCCACTTCCTTTAGGCCTTTAATGGAGATAGGGGAAGCTGTGACCGTCATCAAATCAAAGTTATAACTCAAGGTGCTCAACTTTTCTTCGTCATCGTCCATCAGAATGATGTCCTGCTTTTCGCGGGATAACAGTTTGGCCAAATGTGTGCCTACTGCGCCGGCACCAGCAATGATTATCTTCATAATTGTTGAAAGATTCCTTCTTCATCCATTCCACACAGGTGATATAGCTCCTGTATAGTTCCATGTTCTATAAATGTGTCGGGAACACCGATACGTCGTATTTGTGGGGTATATCCATTATCTGCCATGAATTCCAATACAGCGCTACCCATACCTCCTTTCCGGACACCATCTTCAATGGTAATAATCTGTTGGAAGTTTTGTCCAACTTCGTGTAATAGATTTTCGTCCAGCGGCTTCAGGAAGCGCAGGTCATAATGGGCTATGGAGATTCCTTTTTCTTTTTCTGCTCGTTCAATGGCTTTTGCAGCAATGTTTCCGATAGGCCCTAAGCTTAGAATGGCCATGTCTTTTCCGTCTTTTAATTTTCGTCCCTTACCAACTTGAATTTCTTCTAGCGGGCACTTCCAATCAAGCAATACGCCGCGACCACGAGGATAACGGATGACAAACGGACCTTTATCCGGCAATTGTGCTGTATACATCAGTCGGCGTAATTCATGCTCGTTCATCGGAGAGGAGATAGTCAAATTGGGGATGGGGCGGAAATAGGCCAGGTCAAATACACCATGATGCGTCGGCCCGTCTTCGCCAACCAATCCAGCACGATCGATGCAGAGGACAACAGGAAGTCGTAGGATTGCAATATCATGAATTACATTATCGTATGCTCGTTGCATGAAGGAGGAGTAAATATTGCAGAAGGGTTGCATTCCTTCCTTCGCCATACCGCCGGAAAAAGTGGCTGCATGACCTTCAGCAATGCCTACATCAAAGGCACGGTCGGGCATAAGCTCCATAATTTTATTCATAGAACAGCCAGTAGGCATAGCGGGAGTTACACCGACAATTCTCGGGTTTTGTTGGGCCAGTTCAACGAGTGTCTCTCCAAATACATCCTGAAAGAGAGGAGGGAGGTTGCTGGTGTCAGCTTTGATACGCTCTCCTGTTTTCGGATTGAATTTTCCCGGTGCATGCCAAACGCCCGGATCTTTTTCTGCCGGCTCAAATCCTTTACCCTTAACTGTATGTAGATGTAGAATTTTGGGACCTTCCATATCCTTGATATCTCGTAGGATGCGAGCGATGTTTTTTACATCATGTCCGTTCACAGGGCCGAAATAGCGAATGTTCATTCCCTCAAAGATATTTTGTTGCTGAGCTGCCATCGATTTCAGACTATTGGCAAAGCGAATCAGCGCTTTGCGACGGTCTTCGTTTAGGACTCTCATTTTAAACAGTACCTTGGAAGTCTTGAAGCGCAACTGATTATAACGGTTGCTCGTCGTCATGTTGAAAAGATACTGCTTCATCCCCCCTACGCTACGATCTATTGCCATGTCATTGTCGTTCAGGATAATGAGCAGGTTATTTGTAGTAGATGAAGCGTTGTTTAATCCTTCAAATGCTAAACCGCCACTCATACTTCCGTCACCTATGACGGCAACTACATGGCGATCATTCTCCCCCTTCTTGGCGGCGGCTACTGCCATGCCAAGGGCGGCTGATATGGAGTTTGAAGCATGTCCACAAGTGAAAGTGTCATATTCACTTTCATCTGGAGAAGGAAAGGGGCGTATGCCTTTGAATTTTCGGTTGGTAGAAAACACCTCGCGACGTCCGGTCAAGATTTTATGACCGTATGCCTGATGTCCAACATCCCATATAATACGATCGTGGGGAGTATTGTAGACATAATGCAAGGCAACAGTAAGTTCTACCGTACCTAAGCTAGCAGCGAAATGTCCGGGGTTACAAGAAACTTGTTTGATAATGTCTTGCCGCAATTCTTTGCAGACTTCAGGAAGTTGCTCCACGCTTAGTTGGCGCAAATCTTCGGGAAATGGAATAGAATTGAGCAAGTTATATGTTGTTGGTTCTGTTTTCATCTCTATTCTGAGGATTACAAATTGCAAAAATAGCAAAAGAAAACGGATGTAGGGATGTTTTCAAAGAAAAAGTTGATAGCTGGCTGTTGAATCAGTCTTGAAATAAATATAGAGTTTTTGGACAGTATTACCAACACTCCGATACTCTTATTTATAGTTTGTTGATAGTTATGATATGGATGGGTGTGGACAACCGTGCTGGCAGGGTGCTGGTAAATTATTACCGTCATGTTTTTTAAATTGCTTTTTTACTTGTCAGATTTTAGAATCAGATGTTTTATAGCTTTAATATAGACTTTGAAAAAGTAGTTTTTGGTTGTTTTTAAATAACTATTATTAACTCTTGATTGGTCATATACTTTGATTTTGGTGTCTCGAATTTCATTGATAGGAAGCAATCTCTCTGTGATTGAGTCGATACGTCTTAGATGTTAACATAAGGTTATGTCTGGTAAACGCAAGCGTTTGTTATTCTTTCATTATCTTTGTCGTTCTGAAGCAATAAATTCTAAAAATGTAGAAATAGACTATGAACTTATATACTTCCGTTGAATTATCTGCCGATTTGCCTCGGTTAAAACATACCGATCATTTGATGTTACTCGGTTCTTGTTTTGCTTCCGAGATGGGAGAAAAGTTGTTGAATGCTAAGTTTCGTTGTGATGTTAATCCTTACGGTGTATTGTACAACCCACTTTCCATCTCTGCTGTTTTACGCGAGATTATAAAGGGTAAAAACTATAACCAGAAAGATTTGTTTTTCTTTCAGGAGTGTTGGCATAGCCCAATGCATCATGGAGATTTTTCTACTCCCGAATTAACTCAAACCTTACAACGCATTAATAATCGACTGGGAGAAGCACATGCCGCTTTCCCTCAACTGAATTATCTATTGCTAACTTTTGGAACAGCCTGGGTGTATGAATCCAAAGAATCCGGAGAAGTTGTTTCTAATTGTCATAAGCAATCGGAAACGATGTTTACACGCCGTAAGCTTTCTGTGGATGAAATCGTACTTGATTATAAAGCTTTGTTGTCTGATTTATTATGGCAGAATCCCGAACTGAAAGTGCTGTTTACCGTCAGTCCCATTCGTCATGTTCGTGACGGTCTTCATGCCAATAATCTTAGCAAAGCCATACTGTTGCTGGCTATCGAGCAACTGCAAGTCCTTTTCCCGAAGCAAGTTTTTTATTTTCCTGCATACGAATTGTTACTGGATGAGTTACGTGACTATCGTTTTTATGCGGAGGACATGGTGCATCCTTCCGAAGTGGCCGTCCATTATGTGTGGGAGCGGTTTGTGTATTCCTGCATCTCCACTGAGGCGTTACAGATTATGGAAGAAAGTGAAAATATACATAAATCGTTAGCGCATAAGCCCTTCCATCCAGGATCTGAAGAATATAAGCGTTTTTTAGGACAAATTGTGTTAAAAATAGAACGACTTAACGGAAAATACCCGTACTTAGATTTCAAAAAAGAAAGAGAGATATGTCATATTCGATTGAAAGCATAACCGAAAGTATTGGTGCACGGCGTGTGGGAAATAGGCCGGCAACCATCGATTGGCTGCTTACTGACAGCCGTTCGTTGAGTTTTCCGGAGGAAACCTTGTTTTTTGCCTTGACTACCAAACGAAACAATGGCGCGCGCTACATTCCTGATTTGTATGCTCGTGGTGTTCGTAACTTTGTTGTCAGTGAGGAAAATTTTCACTCAATCGAAAGTGAGAATTGGCAGTTTGCTAATGTCTTAGTAGTTCCTAACTCGCTAAAAGCTTTACAAAAGCTGGCTGAACAACACCGGGGAAAGTTCCAGATTCCTGTAATTGGCATTACAGGGAGCAACGGAAAAACTGTTGTAAAAGAATGGTTACACCAACTCATTAGTCCCGAACGAGTAATTGTTCGTTCCCCTCGTAGCTACAACTCACAGATTGGTGTACCTCTGTCTGTTTGGCAGATGAATGAACAATCTGAACTTGCTATCTTTGAAGCCGGCATTTCCGAACCAGGAGAGATGCGTGCTCTGCAGAATATGATTCAACCTACTATTGGTATCCTGACTAATATTGGTGGAGCCCATCAAGAAAATTTCTTTTCTCTACAAGAAAAGTGTATGGAGAAGCTCGCGCTATTTAAAAACTGCGATGTGGTGATTTACAATGGAGATGATGAGTTTATCAGCAACTGTGTGTCGAAGTCCATCCTTTCTGCGCGTGAAATAGCATGGAGCAGAAAGGATATGGAACGTCCTTTGTATATCAGTGAGATAGAAAAGAAAGAAGATTGTACGGTGATATCCTATCGCTATCTGAGTATGGATAATACGTTCACCCTGCCTTTCATTGATGATGCTTCTATCGAAAATTCGTTGAATTGCCTTGCAGCTTGTCTATATCTCATGCTCCCTGCTGAAGAGATTACGGAACGTATGGCCAGATTGGAACCCGTTGCCATGCGTCTGGAAGTGAAAGAAGGTAAGAATGGTTGTTTGTTGATAAATGATAGTTATAATTCAGATTTGGGTTCATTGGATATCGCATTGGACTTTCTGCATCGTCGTTCACTTGTCAATGGTTTGAAGCGGACGGTGATTCTTTCTGATATTTTGGAAACAGGCCAAAACTCCTCTACTCTTTATAGACAAGTGGCACAATTAGCGAATAGTCGTCACATCGAACGTATCATAGGCGTAGGACATGAGATTGCGACTTGTGCTGCTCGTTTCAATGTGGAAAAGGCTTTCTATCCTGACACTAATGCTTTGATACGGGCTGTTGAACAAGGGGAACTCCGTTTGGAAAATGAAATCATTTTGATAAAAGGAGCCCGTAAATTTGGTTTTGATGCCTTGACGGAGATATTGGAGAAGAAAGTGCATGAAACAATATTGGAAGTCAATCTGGGTGCTATGATTGCCAATTTGAATTATTACCGTAGTAAACTGAAACCGGAAACCAAGATGGTGTGTATGGTGAAAGCCTCTGCCTATGGTGCCGGTTCATACGAGATTGCAAAGACCTTGCAGGAACATCATGTAGATTATTTGGCTGTAGCTGTAGCAGATGAGGGATCTGAACTTCGTAAAGCCGGAATTACGGCAAGTATCCTCATTATGAATCCGGAGATGACAGCTTTCAAGACAATGTTCGATTATAAGCTAGAACCCGAAGTTTATAGTTTTCATCTGTTGGATGCTTTGATAAAAGAGGCTGAAAAGGAAGGGATTACCAACTTCCCGATTCACATAAAGTTGGATACCGGTATGCATCGCCTGGGTTTCGCTCCCGAAGATATGCCTCGTCTGATTGAACGACTGAAGGGGCAAAATGCAATCATTCTGAGGTCCGTCTTTTCGCATTTTGTGGGTAGTGATGCGCCGCAATTCGATGCCTTTACCCGTCAGCAGATTGTAAGCTTTGAAAAAGCATCGATGGAATTGCAGGAAGCTTTCCCGCATAAGGTGCTTCGCCATATCTGTAATTCTGCAGGCATAGAACGTTTCCCGGGGGCGCAATTTGATATGGTGCGTCTTGGCATCGGATTATATGGAATTAGTCCGATTGATAATTCTATGCTGAATAATGTAAGCACCTTGCGTACTACTATTTTGCAAATTCGTGAGGTATCTGAAGAAGATACGGTGGGATATAGCCGGAAGGGGCACTTGAATCGCCCTTCACGCATCGCTGCCCTCCCTATCGGATATGCTGATGGATTGAATCGTCACCTTGGAAACGGGCATGCCTACTGTCTGGTAAACGGTCAGAAAGCATTGTATGTAGGCAATATTTGTATGGATGTCTGTATGATTGACGTGACGGATATTGAGTGTAAAGAAGGAGATACGGTAGAAATATTTGGTGACCATCTACCCATCACAATGCTTTCTGATGTACTCAAAACCATACCTTACGAGGTCTTGACAAGTATCTCTACACGAGTGAAGCGGATATATTATCAGGACTGATCAGTACTTTTTCTTTTTTGATTTTGAACTTTACATTTAAACTTCACAAGTGTACTTTGGTTTGATAAGTGACTTGCACAACTTGAATAATTAAGTTCTGATAATTAATATTTGGTATTTATCTATATCTTTGCAATAAATTAATTCGAAATGACTATGACAAACTTACTTTTATTAGGCTTCCTGCCCAGTGGTTCTGAATGGATTATCATAGCACTGGTTATTCTGTTATTGTTTGGTGGTAAGAAGATTCCTGAATTGATGCGGGGATTGGGAAAAGGTGTGAAGAGCTTCAAAGATGGAGTGAACGAAGCCAAAGATGAAATTAATAAGGCTAAAGAAGATTTGGACAATCCGGCTGATGACTCTAAATAAGTTGGTGGATGAATGGCTGAAAAAGAACTTTCTTTCTGGGATCATTTAGATGAATTACGCCGGGTGCTTTTTCGTATTCTTGGGGTGTGGTTCGTGTTGGCGGTAGGTTACTTCATTGCAATGCCTTATCTGTTTGATAATGTAGTGTTGGCTCCTTGCCATGATGATTTTATTTTCTATGATTTATTGCGGTGGGTAGGACAAGAACTTGATTTGAAGGATGAATTCTTCACACAAGAGTTTCATGTAAAACTGATAAACATCAATCTGGCTGCCCCATTCTTTATTCACATGTCCACGGCTTTTTGGATGTCTGTTGTAACGGCTGCCCCTTATCTTTTTTATGAAATCTGGCGATTTGTGAGTCCGGCTCTCTATCCCAAAGAACGTAAAGGGGTAAAGAAAGCGTTGGGTATTGGTACAGTAATGTTTTTTATCGGTGTACTGTTAGGCTATTTCATGGTTTACCCGCTTACGTTACGTTTCCTTTCTACGTATCAATTGAGTGCAGCTGTCGAGAATCAGATATCTTTGAATTCATATATAGATAACTTTATGATGTTGGTGCTTTGCATGGGCTTAGCTTTTGAATTACCGTTGGTCACTTGGTTGCTCTCTTTGTTGGGATTGGTACACAAGTCTTTCTTGCGTAAATATCGTCGCTACGCTATTGTTATCATTATTATTGTTGCTGCTATTATTACACCGACCGGTGATCCATTTACTTTGACAGTCGTGGCCGTTCCTCTTTATCTGCTCTACGAGTTGAGTATCTTGATGATAAAGGATAAGAAAGAAACCGATGATGAAAAGGAAGCGGAGGAATGATTGAAATAAAGGAATATTTTGATGTATTGCGGGGTATATGTGAGGAGAGAACGATCTCATTGATTGTTGCATACCGTCAAATGCGAGAATTATTGGAACATTTGTGCCGTACACAGATGGTGGACAGCAGTCTGCAGATGACCGACCTTTCTGCGCGAATCAATTTTGTAGCGTCGAAATTGGGTCTTTCCATCGTTGAGCAAAATCGTTTGCACACTTTCCGGTTGACTTCCAATGCGCTATTGAATCGTCAGGCTGAACCATCAAAGGAAAAGCTGTTGCGTGATGCCAAAACATTGGCTTTTTTTATCAAACGTCTTACGGGTGAGGAGATACCGGCAGAACTTTATAGACTATTGCCTCAGGCAGATGCTACTTATGTGGTGGCTCCCCCTGCAAAGACACGAATTCGGCGGCTGCGTGTCTGTTTCCAAACTTCTGATGATACTTTTTTATATGTATTGCCAGTCGACTCGTTGGTCAATGAACCGTTGCGCGTTCGTTACAATGTGCCTCAAATCAACGATGAGTTTACAGAAACTTGCCGATTATTGTGGCGTCATGCTCAAGTCAACCTGCTTGATGTAGCTGTGGATGCTACAGGTATATTGACTCCTTCTTTTATCATCCTTGAACCGGATTATCTGATAGATATCAGTTCGTTGGCAGAATGTTTTAAAGAGTATGGGCATCATCCTGCCAATTATATACTAGCGCGTCTACAATCGCCGGACAATACCCGTCCGCTTTTGTTAGGTAACATAGCTAATCTTTTTCTGGATGAATGGATTCATTCCCAAAGTCCACCTGACTATCTGGCTTGTATGAAGAAGGCTTTTCGTTCTTATCCTATCGAACTGGCAGCTTGTGCCGATTTGAGAGACAGAGAGAAAGAAGCCGAATTCTTTGCGGACTGCAAACGGCATTTTGAACATATCCAACAGACGGTGTCAGAGACTTTCCAGGCAGCAGGATATGAGCTGGACAAGACAGATGCTGTGTTGGAACCTTCCTATATTTGTGAAGCATTAGGTTTGCAGGGACGTTTGGATTACATGCAACGAGATATGTCCTCGTTTATAGAGATGAAATCCGGGAAGGCTGATGAATATACGATCCGTGGCAAAGTAGAACCTAAGGAAAATAACAAAGTACAAATGTTGTTGTATCAAGCGGTGCTGGAATATTCGATGGGTATGGATCATAGACGGGTAAAATCGTATCTGCTTTATACTCGCTATCCGTTGTTGTATCCGGCGCGTCCTTCATGGGCCATGCTAAGGCGGGTAATGGATGTCCGCAATCGAATTGTGTCCAATGAATACAGTATACAATTGAGAAACAGTCCCGTATATACAGCGGAGCGTTTACAAGAGATTCATCCGGATACATTAAATGAAAGGCATCTGAATAACACTTTGTGGAACCGCTTTCTTTATCCTTCCATTCACGCCTTGACGCAGTCTATTCAATCTCTATCTCTTATCGAGCAAAGTTATTTCTACACTCTCTATAATTTTATAACGAAGGAACTTTATACTTCCAAATCAGGCGATATAGACTACGAAGGACGTACAGGAGCGGCTGCTTTATGGCTTTCCACCTTGACGGAGAAGAGTGAAGCCGGTGAAATATTATATGATCTTACGATCTGCGAGAATCATGCTGCAGAACCACACAAACCCTATTTGTTGTTAAAACGAAGAAAAGGGGAGGGGGATGATGAAAATCAGGTACTTCCTAACTTTCGTCAAGGAGATGCTGTGGTGCTCTATGAACGGAATAAAGAGAGCGATAATGTGACTCATAAAATGGTCTTTAAAGGGAACATAGAACGTATATCCGATGATGAAGTTTGTATGCGTCTCCGTGCAACCCAACAAAATGCAGGAGTCTTGCTTGCTGATAGCCGTTATGCTATAGAACGTGATTATATGGATACTTCTTTTCGTGGGATGTACTTGGGACTTTCTGCATTTCTTGCTGCGACAAAGAGCCGACGTGATTTACTATTGGGGCAACGCATGCCTGAATTTGATTCTTCTTTGGATGATCATATAGCGATTGCTTCGGATGATTTTGCACGGATTACGTTGAAGGCCCGAGCAGCGAAAGATTATTTCTTATTGATTGGGCCTCCGGGTACTGGCAAAACTTCCCGTGCCTTGCGTAGCATGGTGGAGGCTTTTGATCAGGAAGGAAAACAAATTTTGTTGCTCTCCTATACCAATCGTGCTGTGGATGAAATCAGCAAGACACTTGCTGCTATTACTCCTAAAATAGATTTTATTCGCATGGGTAGTGAGTTGTCCTGTGATGAAGCATATCGAGAGCGTTTGATTGAGAACGTGTTAGCAGATTGCACTACTCGTCGAGAAGTGCAGGAGCGTATTGCGCGTTGTCGCGTTTTTGTGGGGACGGTCGCTACATTGTCTGCTAAAACTGAGTTTTTCCGGCTTAAAACTTTCGATGTGGCTATTATAGATGAGGCTACTCAGATACTGGAATCACAGCTTTTGGGATTGCTCTGTGCGCGAAATGCTACCGGTGCGAATGCCATTGATAAATTCATATTGATAGGCGACCACAAGCAACTGCCTGCCGTTGTTTTGCAATCTACGGAACAGTCGGAGGTGTGCGACGAGACCTTACGGGCTATTGGTTTGTATAATTTAAAAGATTCTCTTTTTGAACGATTGTATCGGAATATCTCCCGACAAAATTTTCAATCTTCTGACACTCATTTATCACAGATCACTAATCGCTGTTACGATATGTTATGTCGCCAAGGTCGCATGCATGTGGAGGTTGCTTCGTTTCCCAATCATGCTTTCTATGATGGGTTATTGGAACCGGTGGGTTTGCTGCATCAGCAGGGAGTGCTTTGCCTTTCTTCTGAAGTAGAGGAGTACGAATTTGCTGAATTTCTGACGCAACGTGTTGCTTTTTTGCCTTCTGTTCCTGAAACCTTATCCCAATCTGTCAAGATGAATCACTCGGAAGCTCAGATTGCAGCTCGTTTGACTGAGTTGGTTTATCGTCAGTATGCTGCAAACTCTGAATTTGACCCTGCTTTGACACTGGGAATCATTACTCCTTATCGCAGTCAGGTTGCTTTGATTAAGAAAGAAATTGCTGCTTTGGGCATTGCTGAACTTAATGAGATACTGGTAGATACAGTGGAGCGTTTTCAGGGAAGTGAGCGTGATGTCATTATTTACTCTTTCTGTGTGAACCGAGCTTCTCAACTCAAGTTTCTTGCCAATCTTACGCAAGATCATGGAATCTTAATTGACCGGAAGTTGAATGTAGCCCTTACGCGAGCACGCAAGCAAATGTTTATGACAGGAGTGAAACCGTTGTTGGAACTCAATCCTATCTATGCTAAATTATTAGAATCTGTAGTGACTAAAGAATGAATAGGATTTGTTGTCCCTTGTTCTCTTAGTGAAAATTAAGTGTGCTTAATCTCTTTTTTAAGAGTTGTTAATAACATGCTATATGATAATGTGTTATATTTGCCGAACGTTTTTTTCATAGAGATTTAGATTTAAGGTTAGAAGAATTGTGGAAGTCGTGAGACTTCCCTTTTTTTTGTCCTGATTGCTCCTCTTTTTTCTTCTAAAAAATAAAGCGCAGAATATACTATCCTGCGCTTTACTATTCAAAGATTGATCTTTTATCAATCCAAGATAATAGGTTTGTATTTCGGAACTAATGCTTTCATGATCACCCATCCTATTAAGTAGGATACTGCACAGATGCAGAAGATGATAAAGTAACCCGCAGGTTTTCCTGAGAATCCCATGAATTCCATGGCAGGACGCGCAAATTGTGCTCCTTGTTGTAATAACTCTTTAGTCATTTCTACCTCTTGGCCATCTGCTGTTGTGGTACCTGCTGCATAGGTGAACAGCATACCGGAACCTTTATTGATAAGGAACGATCCTACACCACCTGCCATACCACCAATACCAGTGATGGTAGCAATAGCTGACTTCGGAAACATATCGCCTACTGTAGAGAAGATGTTGGCAGACCAAGATTGATGAGCAGCACCGGCAATACCGATGATGATAACTGGGAACCAATAGGAGTAAGTACCCAAAGGCTGTGCAAATAGTGCCAATAAAGGGAAGAAAGCAAAGATCAACATAGCACGCATACGTGCTGCATACGGGTTCATACCGGTTTTGTTGATAATGATCGTAGGTAGTTTTCCACCGTAGATGGATAACATGGTAATTGCGTAAAGTACGAAGATAAGTAACATGGCTGTGGGACTGTCGGAAGAGAAGCCATATACATCACTGATGTAAGCAGGTGTCCAGAAGAGGAAGAACCACCATACACCATCTGTCATAAACTTACCGAAGGCGAAAGCCCAAGTCTGTTTGTAGCAGAAGCTTTGCAGAAAGCCCATTTTCTTTTCTTCTTTTCCTTCTTGAGAGGCATTGCCACCTTCTTCATGTTTATCTTGTTCGATGTAGTCTAATTCGGCTTGATTGACATGTTTGCTCTTGCGAGGTTCTGTGTAGAGGAATACCCACATGCCCATCCAAATAAACCCAAGTGCACCGATTACAATGAATGCCATTTCCCAGCCATTACCGATACCTATTTCCTTGAAATATCTGGCCAATAGAGGAATGGTGATCGGAGCGGCAAGTGCACCAACCGTGGCACCGGCATTGAAGATGCTGGTGGCGTATGCGCGGTCTTTTTTAGGGAAATATTCTGCCGTTACTTTAATGGCTGCGGGGAAGTTACCCGCTTCACCCAATGCTAACACAAAACGGGCAGCAATAAAGAAGTAAACGCTGATAGTCGCGATGGTCAATGCCATGGCAGAACCGGCCTCTACTGCTATCAGAGCGTCTGAACTCTCTAATCCTACCCATAACTCAGTAGCGTAACCACAAACGGCATGGAGGCAAGCGCCAAGTGACCAGATACCGATCGCCCATAAATATCCTTTTTTAGTACCCATCCAGTCAATGAAACGACCGGCAAATAACATACTGAAAGCATAAATAATAGAGAAAATAGAAGTGATTGTACCGTAGTCGTTATCGGTCCAGTGAAATTCGGGAGCGATGAAATCTTTCCAAGTTAGGGAAAGTACTTGACGGTCAAGGTAATTAACTGTCGTTGCGAAAAATAACATAGCGCAGATGGTCCAACGATAATTGGTCATTTTGCCCAGTGTGTTTTGGGATGTACTCATGATAGTAGATTAATTATTTTGATTGCAAAAATACAGTATTGCGATCAGACAAAGGTGTAATATTTGGTAGAAATAATGTATAAAGTGATAAAAATAGGCATGGGTTACTTTAAACCCATGCCTATTAGATCTTGAGAATTCCTTTATTTCATCTCAGTGTATTTGATCTCATCCTTATCACTGTATTTTAGGTTTTCACCGGCCATACCCCAAATAAAGGTATAGTTGCTGGTTCCTGCGGCAGCGTGGATACTCCATTCGGGAGAAGTGATGGCTTGTTCGTTGTGCAGCCATACCAAACGTTCTTCTTGTGGCTCACCCATCAAGTGACAGATGGCATTGCCTTCTGATACGTTGAAATAGTAATAAGCTTCCATGCGGCGTGTGTGGGTGTGAGCAGGCATTGTATTCCATACAGAGCCGGCTGCGAGTTCAGTAAGACCCATTTGCAGCTGGTTAGTACCACCGTCTTTTACTTTTTCCAGTACATCTTTCACAATTAACTGGTTCACGATACGATCGTTGCTGTCTTCCATTTTTCCGTAATGATCGGATTGAGCCAAAGCATATTTTTTAGGGTTGGCCTTTTGAAGTTTAGCATCCGTAGTAATCAGCTGAGTTACAAATTGTTTGTAAGCAGGTGCTGAATTGATGTAGAATTTGGCCGGTTTAGAGGCATCGTTACTCTTGAAAGTCACCTCTTTATTACCACAGCCTACATAAAGTGCTTCTTTGAATTTCATGGGGTATTCTTTGCCATCTACAGTAACAACACCATCACCGCCAGTATTGATAACACCTAGCTCACGACGCTCCAGGAAATAAGTGATTTCCGGACCTAGTTCGCGGAATACTTCCAGCTTAAGAGTTTTGTTTACAGGCATAGCACCTCCGTACACTAAGCGGTCATAGAGGGTATAAGTTACGTTGATCTCGTCAGGAGCCATTACTTTCTCCATCATGAAAGAACTACGCAATCGTTCCGTGTCATAGTGCTTCACGTCTTGCGGATGGCAAGCGGTCTGTACTGTGTAATTTACTTGGGCATTAGCCGCTACAGCAGCGATTCCCAGCATAAAAGCAATTGTTAATTTTCTCATAATCTTTGAAATATTAAATTATTAAATTCAATTTTTGATTGAAAGATGTTCTTTGTAAAACATCGTTTTTATTCCTTTGTGGTTGCAGCTACTTTGATGGCTTTCTGATGTTTGATGATGGCACGACGATTCAGAATCATCAAGAATAAGGTGATCAATACCAAAATGGCAGAACCGATATATTTAAATGAATAAGTAAAGTGGAAGATAATCCATGCAAAAGGGCTGGAGGCAAAGTCAAGTGCACCTCCTTCAAATCCGGCAGGGATATTTACGGCTGCATCTTTTGTCTTGGCATAAACGTCGTGGGCTGCTTGCGTAAAGTAAGGAGCCAAGTCGGTAACGAAATACAAACCGAGAACCAATACAACAAGACCAATGATGAATGTCTTCAGTACGTTTCCTTTCGTGATGGGTAATACCAAGGGGAATAGATAGAACATACCTGCCAAAGAAGCCAACGGTAAGAATTGATTGCCCGGAAGTATAACAGCCAGTAAGATTGTAACCGGTATTAGCAACAATGAAACAACCAATGTGGCCGGATGACCGATAACCAACGCCGGACTCATTCCGATGTTCAAACCTACGGCACCCTTGAATTTCTTCGCTATTAGTTCGCGAGTTGCATCGGAAATTGGTTTTAATCCTTCTATAAATAAAGCAGTGATACGTGGAATCAATTCCATAACAGCGCCCATCTTGATGCCTAAACCTAAGATATAAGGAATTTTATCTACCAATTCTTGCCCATTTTTACAAGACAAAGCGCCAATACCACATCCTACGAGGATACCTAAAAACAGAGGTTCACCCAGTAAACCAAATTTGTTCTTCATGCCTTCTGCATCAATATTCAGCTTGTTGAATCCGGGAATTTTATCCAATAGCCAGTTGATGACAATGGCAAAAGGTACGAAACCTGCGCAGAAAGGCTGCGGAATAGAGATACCTTCCATTTTATCGTAGAAACCTTGAAATTTGTCAGCTGTATAGTCCGCCATAATTAAGGTAATGATGTAACAGATGATAGCTGCAAAGAAACCCCATAAAATACTGCTGCTGGCAAAATAAACGATTGCACCGATAAATGCAAAATGCCAGTAATTCCAGAGGTCGATATTGACTGTACGAGTTGTTTTCGTTAATAACATAAGGAGATTTACACCTAAACATACCGGGATGATGAACGCACCTACCGATGTGTTATAAGCTACAGATGCAGCTGCAGGCCATCCCATATCAAATACTTTTAATTGGAGGCCGTAAATCTCTACTACTTGGCTGAGGGCAGGGCCGAGACTGCTGGTCAGCAAGGCTGTTACCACTGATAAACCTACGAAACCAACGCCTACCAGTAAGCCGCTTTTTAATGCTTTACTTAATTTGATGCCGATGCAAAGACCCAAAATTGTAAAGATTATTGGCATCATGACCGCTGCTCCTAAACCGATGATATAACCGAAAACTTGTTCCATTCTCTTGTGATTTAATTAGATAATTGTTTATGTTTTACAATCGTATAAACTAAAAACCGCGTCAAAAATAAGACCTTTTCTTTATTAATCAAATTCGAAAAGCATAAATCTTAGTTAAAAGGATGATTTTAGACAAAAAGGCTCGTTAGCGTGCACAAAATTGTTCGTTTCCGTACACGAAAATCAAAAAATACACTCTCTCCGTTGAAAAGTACACATTCATTTGAAAATAAACTACTACTTTTGTTTCATGAAATAAAGTAGGTCTAATACCAAAAAAGAACGACTTCATGAAAAAGAATTCTATTTGTAAATTTATTGTATCTGGTATGTTGTTGGCTTTCCCTCTAGGAATGTTTGCACAACGTGTCAGTAGTGAGCAGCCTTGGTCTGTACGTATGTCTGAATCAGAAATGATTCGTTGCCCGGAATCCTGGCAGTTGGATTTTCAACCCAAATTGAAATGGGATTATTGTCACGGCTTGGAGCTTCAGTCTATGCTCGATGTGTACGATCGCTACGGTGACAAGAAATTTTATGATTATGCTTTGGCGTATGCCGATACGATGGTGAATAACGACGGTACTATTAAAATGTACAAACGCGAGGAGTTCAGCCTCGACCGCATTAATTCCGGTAAGTTTATTTTCCGCATTTATGAGCAGACGAAAAATGAAAAGTATAAAAAGGCTTTGGCATTGATGCGCAGTCAACTTGACGACCACCCGCGTAATGCCGACGGTGGTTTTTGGCATAAGAAGATTTATCCAAATCAGGTTTGGCTGGACGGTGTTTATATGGGAGCACCTTTTTATGCTGAATATGCTTTCCGTAACAATCAAGTGAACGATTATGCTGACGTCATCAATCAGTTTCTGATGGCAGCTCGCCACACATACGATCCGAAAACAGATTTATTCCTTCATGCAGCTGATGTAAGCCGCACGGAGCGTTGGGCAGATCCTGTAACCGGGCAGTCTAAACATAGTTGGGGACGTGCCATGGGATGGTATGCGATGGCATTCGTCGATGCGCTTGAGTTTATTCCGGCACATGAAGCAGGACGTGATTCCATGCTGATGGTTCTTAATCAGTTGGCAGCTATGGTGAAACGTGTGCAGGATGCAAAAACGGGATTATGGTATCAGGTTTTGGATAAGAGCGGCGCAAAGGGAAATTATTTGGAATCCTCTTGTTCTACTATGTTTGTGTATACGCTATTCAAAGCTGTACGTAAGGGATATATTGATCAATCTTACCTGGATGTGGCAATCAGAGGTTATAAAGCGATTCTTGATCGTTTTATTGAAGTAGATAAAGACGGGGTGGTCTCTATTACCCAGGCATGTGCTGTGGCCGGTCTGGGCGGAAAAGTTTATCGTTCAGGCGACTATGACTACTATATCAACGAAACCATTCGTAGCAATGACCCTAAAGCTGTAGGACCGTTTATTCTGGCATCTTTGGAATGGGAACGTCTTCAGGAAGTAAAAGAGATCGTAAATAGATGAGAAGGTTCCAAGTTGACTTTCTTATTACTAAACGGATAGAAATGAACAGAATCATGCAGATAGGTGCATGTATGGTGGCGTTGCTTTGCATGGCAATGCCACTGACTGCACAGACGCAATGGAAACGTGAGATTGTGATAGCACGTGATGGCACGGGTGATTATCGCACACTGACAGAAGCTATGGAAGGCATCCGTGCTTTTATGGATTATAAAGTGACTGTTCTCATTAAAAACGGTACATATAAAGAAAAGGTAATTATTCCTTCGTGGATTGAGAATGTGGATTTCGTAGGCGAAAGTGTTGAGAATACGATTATTACGTATGATGATCATGCCAACATCCATAAAATGGGCACTTTCCGTACGTATACTGTTAAGGTAGAAGGAAACGGGATCACTTTTACTAATCTCACCATCGAAAATAATGCCGCTCGTTTGGGACAGGCAGTGGCTCTTCATACCGAAGGTGACCGTCTGCTGTTTAAGAACTGTCGTCTTTTGGGAAATCAAGACACGGTTTATACAGGGGTAGCAGGTACTCGTCTTTGTTTCCTGAATTGTTATATAGAAGGTACAACCGATTTTATATTCGGTCCTTCCACAGCTTTATTTGAAGGCTGCAACTTGCACAGCAAGTCCAATTCTTACATAACCGCTGCCTCTACTCCTGCGAATGTGGCTGTGGGTTATGTGTTCAGACATTGCAAACTCACAGCTAATCCTGATGTTAATAAAGTCTACCTAGGTCGTCCGTGGCGTCCTTATGCTGCCACCGTATTTATTGAATGCGAATTGGGTAAGCATATTTCTCCGGCAGGATGGGACAACTGGCGCAATCCTGATAATGAAAAAACATCCCGTTATGCCGAATATGGAAACACGGGAGAAGGAGCTTCGATAGACGGGCGCGTCAACTGGGTAAAGCAATTGACAAAGAAGGAAGCCGCTAACTATGAGGATTTGAAAACCATTTTTGGAATGTGCAGCGATTGGATGCCATTATAAAAAGCTCTCTCTCATCGGGCTAAAGCAATCTATCAGGATGCCTGCTTCGAGGCAAGTACAACCATGTAAGGCATCCGGTTCGATATAAACTCCGTCACCGGCAGAAACGATTTGTTTTTCGCCGTTGACGGAAAATTCGAATATTCCACTCTCTACATAAGTGGTTTGAGTATGATAATGAGCGTGCAATGTACCTACTGCTCCTTTCTCAAATTTCACTTTCACCAGCATTACTTGTCCATCATATCCCATGATTTGACGAACCACTCCATCGCCTGCCGATTCCCATACTTTCTCTTCCTTACGGATGAATGTTTGGCTTCTTGTCCTTTCCATTGGGTCTGTTTTATCTGATTAATGGCAGCAAAATTACGATTAAAATCAAATAATACACCGATTACGCCTTTTTTTATACCATGAAACTGCTTGGTTTTGGTTAATATTGCAATCTGAAATTTAATTTATATTTTATATCCAAAATCATGAAACACAAATATCTCTTGTTGTTCGTTTGCTTTTTCTTGTTTTCGGCTTTTAAATCCGACCAGTCTTTTATCACTATTTTTATGATAGGTGATTCTACGATGGCGGATAAGAATATGACCGGGGAAAACCCTGAAAGAGGCTGGGGACAAATGTTGCCGGGCTATCTTACCGAAGATGTCCGAGTAGATAATCATGCCCAAAATGGTCGCAGTTCTAAAAGCTTTATTGATGAGGGGCGTTGGGACAAGGTGCTCTCTTTGATTAAGAAAGGAGATTACGTCTTTATCCAGTTTGGACACAATGATGAAAAGCCGAAAGCCGATCGTCATACGGATCCCGGAACAACCTTTGATGCGAATCTGCGTAAATTCGTGAACGAAACACGTGCTAAAGGAGGAATCCCGGTATTGTTCAACTCCATTGTTCGCCGCAACTTCGGGCTTGCTGTCGATACTCAACAGGTGAAAGACGCTGTGAATCAAGATGATTTCCGCCAAGATGCGAACCCGGATGCCAAGCGTGAACCGTCTGCTGAGGTGCAACCCAAAGAAGGTGAAAAGTTGATAGATACGCACGGTGCTTATTTAGATTCTCCGCGTAATGTGGCGAATGAACTGAATGTTCCTTTTGTGGATATGAATAAGATTACTCACGATTTGGTGGAAGGGCTGGGTCCTGATAAATCCAAGGAGTTGTTTATGTGGGTGGCTCCTAATACCGTTCCTGCCATGCCGAAAGGACGTGAAGACAATACACACCTGAATGTATATGGCGGTCGTGTTATTGCAGGCCTGACTGTAGATGCGATAGCCAAGGCAGTACCCGAACTGGCGAAACAGGTACGTCACTATGATTTGGTAGTAGCCAAAGACGGTAGTGGTGACTTTTTTACGGTACAGGAAGCCATTGATGCCGTACCTGATTTCCGTAAAGGTACTCGCACCACTATTTTAATTCGCAAAGGGATATATAAAGAAAAAATCATCATCCCCGAAAGTAAGATTAATCTTTCATTGATAGGCCAGGAGGGGGCTGTCCTTTCTTACGATGACTATGCCAACAAACTCAATTGTTTTGGTGAAACTAAAGGAACTTCCGGTTCTTCTTCCTGCTACATTTATGCTCCGGACTTCTATGCAGAGAATCTTACCTTTGAAAACAGTTCCGGCCCGGTGGGACAAGCAGTAGCTTGCTTTGTCAGTGGTGAACGTGCTTACTTTAAAAAGTGTAGATTCCTCGGTTTTCAAGATACGCTCTATACTTATGGAAAAGGCTTTCGTCAATACTACGAAGATTGTTACATAGAGGGAACGGTTGATTTTATCTTTGGATGGTCCACAGCTGTATTCAATCGCTGTCACATTCATAACAAAGGGAACGGTTATGTAACTGCTCCTTCCACTGATAAGGGTCAGAAATATGGCTATCTTTTTTATGACTGCAAGCTGACTGCCGATGCAGGAGTGGATCATGTGTATCTTTCCCGTCCTTGGCGTCCGTATGCGCAAGCCATTTTTATACGTTGCGACTTGGGTAGACATATTCTTCCTATGGGTTGGAACAACTGGGGCAATAAGGAAAACGAAAAGACTGCCTTCTATGCCGAATTCCAGAACAAAGGGGAAGGGGCTCATCCCAAAGCACGTGCTTCTTTTTCTCATCAGCTGAAAACGTTGAAAGGGTATGAAATGGAAACTGTACTTGCCGGAACAGATGGCTGGAATCCGGTAAAGAATGGAAATGAATTGCTGAGTATCAAAAGATAAACTAATACTTAAAACGACAATCAATGAAGAAGGTTTTTTTATTCACACTACTGCTTGCTGTATTATTTCCGTTGTCTGTTTGGGCGGAAAATTATCCCTATAGAAGCGATGTACTTTGGGTTGCTGTACCCAATCAGGCCGATTGGCTGTATAAAACAGGAGAAAAGGCGACCGTAGAGGTGCAATTCTATAAATATGGCATCCCGCAGAATGAAGTCACCATTCATTATGAACTTGGTGGTGATATGATGCCTGCTGATTCGAAAGGCTCTGTGGTTTTGAAGAATGGAAAAGCAACGATTACAATAGGCACCATGAAGCAACCGGGTTTTCGCGATTGCCGCATGGTAGCAACCGTAGATGGCAAATCCTATAAATATCATGTAAAAGTAGGTTTTTCACCTGATAAAATTCAACCTTACACCCAGATGCCTACCGATTTTAAGGAATTCTGGGATGGTAATAAAGCTGAACTAGCCCAATCTCCCTTGAAATACACCAAGCAAAGAGCGGAAGAATATTGTACGGACAAAGTGGACTGTTATCTTGTGAAATTGCAGGTAAATAATCGGGGACAAGCCATTTACGGTTATTTGTTCTATCCGAAGAATGCTGAAAAGGGTTCTTGTCCTGTAGTGCTTTGCCCTCCGGGTGCCGGAGTGAAAACAATTAAAGAACCTTTGCGTCATAAGTATTATGCCGAACAAGGTTGCATTCGTTTTGAAATAGAAATCCATGGATTGAATCCTGAGATGACTGCTGAAGAATTCAAAGAAATCTCCAATGCTTTTAACGGTAGAGAGAATGGTTATTTGAATAACGGTCTTGAGAACCGAGATCATTATTACATGAAACGTGTCTATTTGGCTTGTGTGCGCAGCATCGACTTTCTTACTTCATTGCCGGAATGGGATGGAAAGAATGTGGCAGTACAAGGAGGGAGCCAAGGTGGTGCTTTGGCATTGGTTACTGCCGGGCTTGATTCACGAGTAACGGCTTGTGTTGCTAATCATCCGGCACTTAGTGATATGGCAGGTTACATGGCAGGACGGGCGGGTGGCTATCCTCATTTCTTCCGTGTGCCCGGTATGGATACTCCGGATAAATTAAAAACGATGGCTTACTACGATGTAGTGAATTTTGCCCGTCAAATAAAAGTTCCTACCTATATCACTTGGGGATATAATGATGACGTATGTCCTCCTACCACAAGCTATGCCGTCTACAACGTATTAGATTGCCCCAAAGAAGCTTTGATCACTCCTATCAACGAGCACTGGACTTCGGAAGATACGGAATACGGACATTTGGTGTGGATATTGAAGCATTTGAAGAAGTAGAATCTTACACCCTTTGGGATAGACCGCATGATTGTGGGAAGAAAGTGCAGGAAGCAGTACTTGGCTTCCTGAATGAGTGGTTATAAACGGAGTTTTTACGCAGATAAGTGCGTCGGCTGACGCAGATAAGAGTGTAAGCTGATTCACTTATCTGCGTCAGCCGATGCACTTATCTGTGTAGAGTGATGCACGTAAGTCTTGTCAGATTCACTCTTTGTTAAGCCGATGAAACCAGCGATTAAAAAAATCCAAAGTTTCCTTCTGCATCTCCTTGTTAAAGAAATGTTTCTCGTCCCAAATTTTAGTAACAAGACAGTCTGCAGCATTCTGACTTCTCCACACGGATTGCATAGTGGCATAGGCATCTTTGACTCCTTCTACCGGAAATAACTTGTCTTGCGTACCATTAAAAAAGAGAGTTGGCTTAGGGCAAGCAATGCTGGCTGTATGCGGATAGTCCAAGTAGCGGCGCAGATTAGGAATAATCATTGAATAAGCCGAACCACCTTTGTTTTGATTATTAGTCAGGCTCATCAGACAGTCGGTTGTGTTCATCCAACAGATGGAAGCAGAGGCTTTGACACAGTCGGTAAGAGCAGAGAGCATCCACGAACGGTAAGCTCCCATGGAAAAGCCTAAACATCCCACTTTTTCTTTATCGACAAAAGGAAGAGAAGAGAGGAATTCGGTACTGCGTACATCATCCATATTGATAAAGGCTCCCCAAGAACTCCCCATTTGTAGGAAATTGGAGGCTATGGCTTGTTGCCCGTCATAGTTGACGCCTTCTTTACGTCCTCGCTCTCCCCAAAATAAAGCATCTATTGCTAACACAACGTAGCCGTTGGCTGCAAAATAATCACCTGTGTATTGGCTGTCATAACAACGCATCGCCCAATCATCTGCATCTGCCAAGACTTCGGGGTGGACATGAAAGGGGCGTACCATCTTTTCTTTTCCAATGGAGAAATGAGCCCCGTGATCATGCAGCATGACTATGGCAGGAAAAGGACCTTCTCCTTCGGGAACGAGCAAATAGGCGGGGATGCGACACCATTCTGAGACATTCCATTCTATTTTTCGTGCTTCATATCCATCCCGAGGTTCCGTATCAATTATTTTCATCTCAAAGCTTTTAGGAGCAGGAGCAAGATTTTGCATACATTCTATGAGGACCTCCCGTGCTTTCATGCGCCATTCCTCAAAATCCTGGATGGGGCTATTTCCCCAAGCCATGGGATAGGTCAGCTGATGTTTGAGTTGCTCGTAAAAGACGGGCATGTTTTTTATAACTCCATAAGAAGCTGTGTCGGATTGAGCGATGGTTTGGACATATGAAAAGAAGACCAAAATGGGAAAAAAGAGGATGCGTTTCATGGTTTGTCTATCTGCTGTGATGATTAAATTAGAAGCAAAGATAGAAGAAATTTCAATGAAATACGTATCTTTACCGCACAGAATGGACTGATTATGATGAAAAGAATCTTATATCTGATAACTGGTTTGATTTGTGCGCTGACTGTAAAAGCGCAATCGGATTGTTTTTTTACTCATTATTCGTCGGAGGACGGATTGTCTCAGAATACGGTTATGGGTATTCTGCAGGACCGTAAGGGGAATATGTGGTTTGCTACTTGGAATGGATTGAATAAGTTTGATGGCTATTCTTTCAAAGTTTATAAAGCGAGGTTTGGCAATCAGGTTGCTTTGACCAATGACCGCATGGACCAGATTTTTGAAGATAAATTGGGTTTCCTCTGGTTGCAAGCTTATGATAATCATGCTTATCGTTTTGATCCGCGAACCGAACAGTTTGAACGCGTGCCTGCCGAGAATGAACCGGGTAGTGGTGCTGCGATTACCTCTATACATGTCTTGCCGAGCGGATCGGTCTGGTTATTGACTGAAAATGAAGGTGCCATTCGTGTGACTACTGACAGTACTACCTGTCGGCTTGCTACTACTTGGTATTCGAGTAAATCTAAGTCTTTTCCGGTAAACCACATACACAAAATTAGTGAAGATTCTTCTGGAAATGAATGGATGCTTACTAGTAATGGGCTAGGCCTATTGTCGCAGGACGAAGATCCGGCTTCATTCTTTGTGGAATCAGCCGAGCGAGGAAAAAGCAAAGGAACGTCTTTTTATACCAATCTTGAACAAGGAGGAGAAGTTTTTTTCGGTTCGGATAATGGACGAATCTGGTGTTACCAGAAAGAAAACGGAGAGTTTCGATTGCTTCAGTTGCATGTATCCTCGCGAGTGGTTTCGCTTAACAAACTCAATGAACAGGAAATGTTGATTGTAACGGCTGCTGACGGCCTTTTTATATACCGATTCCAAACTAAGACATTCGAACATTACAGCACTCCCGGTTTAACTAAGACGCCTGTTTATTCGGTGTATGTAGATAGAAACTCGGAAGTGTGGTTTGAACAACATGAATCAGGAACGATCATTCATTTTAATGCGCGAAGCAAGACCTTCAAGACAGAAACGATTGAAGTGGAGCCTACAAGTACGGACCGTTCCCGTCCGGCTTTTCATGTGCATGAAGACACGTATGGCACTGTATGGGTACATCCTTATGGGGGTGGCTTTTCTTATTTCGATCAAGCAAGCAACAGTCTGCAGCCCTTCTATAACAGCCTGACAGAGAAAAAATGGCGCTTCTCCAATAAAATACATTCTGCCTTTTCAGACAGACAAGGAAATTTATGGATGTGCACTCACTCTAAGGGGTTGGAAAAAGTATCCTTCCGTCCTTCACCGTTTACTCTTGTCACTCCGGTTCCTCATCGCTACGAGTCATTAAGTAATGAAGTTCGTGCGCTTTGTGAAGATGATGAGCATAATCTTTGGGTGGGTTTGAAAGATGGTAAGCTTCGAGTTTATGACAAAAACCATTCGGAACGAGGCTACCTCACAGAAGCAGGGACGATCGCACATACCGGAACTCCCATGCATGGGAATGTGTATTTCATTATGCAGGATAGTAAAAGTAATTTGTGGATTGCGACCAAAGGTGCCGGTTTGGTGAAGGCAGAACCTCAAGGAGGTGGGCGATATAAACTGACCCGCTTCCAATACAGCAAAGAAGATATTTACAGCTTGAGCGATAATCATGTCTATTGTGTTTATGAAGATTCCCGTGGACGCATTTGGGTGGCAACTTTTGCCGGCGGTGTAAACTATATGACCCGCAATCAAGGAGGAAAGGAAATATTTATCAATCATCGCAATAATCTGAAAGGTTATCCTATTAACGATTGTTACAAAGCGCGTTTCATTACGGGTGACGGGCAGGGGCGCATCTGGATAGGTACTACTGTCGGCGCCTTGGTAGTAGATGAAGATTTCAAGACCCCGGAAAATGCGACGTTCCATCACTTTGTTCGTGTTCCCGAGAATTTGCACAGTCTGAGTAATAACGATGTGCATTGGATTATCTCTACACGTGAAAAAGAACTTTATTTGGCTACTTTTGGAGGAGGATTGAACAAGTTATTGTCTCTTGATAAGGATGGAAATGCTACATTCAAATGTTACTCTGTAGAAGATGGATTGCCATCTGACGTTTTGCTTTCCATACGTGAAGATGGAAAAGGGAATCTTTGGATGAGTACGGAAAACGGAGTGAGTAAATTTATACCTTCTACCGAGAAATTTGAGAATTATGATGATAAGAACATTTCCTCTCGGGTAAGGTTTAGTGAGGCTGCATCGCTCCGTACTTCTTTGGGAAATATTCTGTTCGGTGCAAGTGATGGTGTCTTTGTGTTCCATCCGGATTCAACACGTAAGAGTAATTATGTTCCCTCTATTGTATTATCCAAATTGCTGATTGCCAATGAAAATGTGATGCCGGGAGAAAATTCCGTTCTGAAAAAGGGATTGGATGATATCGATAAATTGGTCTTGTCGCACAAAGAGAATATTTTTACGATTCAGTATGCTGCCCTTGATTATTCGGCTCCTAGTGAAATTCAGTATACGTATATTCTGGAAGGTTTTGAAAAAGCGTGGAACTATGTTGGTAAGCAGCGGATGGCTACTTACACCAACCTGCCGAAAGGAAATTATGTTTTCAAAGTACGTTCAACCAATGCCGATGGGGTTTGGACTGACAACATTCGTACCCTTGAAATAGAGATTCTTCCTTCCTTTTGGGAAACCTCTTTTGCTTATTTCCTTTATGTACTGTTTGTACTGCTGATTATTGTAGCGGCTGCTTACATTTTATTCACCATCTATCGGTTGAAACACGAGGTATCTGTAGAACAACGGATGACGGATATGAAACTACGTTTCTTTACCGATATTTCTCATGAATTGCGTACGCCGCTGACTTTGATTTCCGGTCCTGTGGAGTATGTATTGGAGAATACAGCGCTTCCGGCAGCTGCACGTGAACAGTTGTTGGTGGTAGAGCGTAATACAAGTCGTATGCTGCGTCTCATCAATCAAATTTTAGATTTCCGTAAGATACAGAACAAAAAAATGAAGATGCAGGTTCAGCGTATCAATGTCGTGGCATTTACTCATAAAATCATGGAGAGCTTTGACTCCATTGCTGAGGAACACCACATTGATTACTTGTTTGAAGCAGAAGAGAAGGAATTGTATTTGTGGGTAGATGTTGATAAATATGAGAAGATTCTGTTTAACTTGCTTTCCAATGCTTTTAAATACACACCCAATGGAAAGATGATCAAGGTTTTCATTCGTGAAAATGAAAAAACTGTATCTGTAGGAGTGCAAGATCGAGGCATCGGCATTGCTGACAACAAGAGGAAATCTATTTTTGTCCGCTTTGAAAACTTGGTAGATCGTAACTTGTTCAATCAATCTAGCACAGGTATCGGACTTTCCTTAGTGAAGGAGTTGGTAGAAATGCATAAAGCGGATATCTCGGTGGATAGCAGATTGGGAGAGGGTAGTTGTTTCAGTGTTGATTTTCTAAAAGAGAAAGAGCATTATGACTCTTCCGTAGAATTCTTGCCAGATGATGCGGCCGTAGGACTGGAGACGATAGAACATGCGGTTCATATCCATAGTGATTCTGATTCACAGGCCGATGACCAGGAAGATAAGAAAGACAGCGTACTGACGAAGGACACTATGTTGCTGGTGGAAGATAATTCTGAATTACGCTTGTTCCTGCGGAGCATTTTTTCATCAGAATATCGTATTGTTGAGGCAGTGGATGGCATGGAAGGCTGGAACAAAGCACTGAAGTTTTTACCGGATATTATTATCAGCGATGTGATGATGCCGGAAAAAGACGGCATATCTATGATGCGTGAATTGCGTGCCGATTTAACGACCAGCCACATTCCGATTGTGTTGCTGACTGCCAAAACCTCTATCGAGAATAAGTTGGAAGGTTTGGAATATGGTGCCGACGATTATATAACGAAACCCTTTAGTGCTATTTATTTGAAAGCACGTGTGAAGAATTTGCTGACTCAACGGCAGAAGTTACAAGAGTTGTATCGGGAAAAATTGATGTCGCCAAGCACTGTTCCTTCTAAGGAGGATGTAGAGGAAGAGTTAGAAAACCAGACCCCTGAGATGTCTTCCAATGATCGTAAGTTTATGGATAAACTGATAAAATTGATGGAAAGCAACATGGATAACGGTGATCTGGTAGTAGATGACTTAGTGCAGGAATTGGCGGTCAGTCGTTCTGTCTTTTTTAAGAAACTCAAGACCTTGACTGGATTGGCACCGATTGAATTTATCAAAGAAATGCGCATGAATCGTGCGGTCCAATTGATCGGTGTCGGTGAATATTCCATGACGCAGATAGCCTATATGGTAGGTATCAATGATCCGCGTTACTTCAGCAAATGTTTCAAACAAAAGATGGGGATGACCCCGACGGAATACAGAGACAGAGAGATAAAAAGTAAGGATTGAGGGGATAAATGAACCTAAAATCGGTAGGATGTGTTATTAAAGTTATAAACCAGATGAAGCTATGATAGCTTATTTAGTATTTTTAGTAGTAATAGGATTATTCATTGGGTGGAGTTTATGGAAAGCTCCGTCTGATAAAGATTTGTGGGGAAAAGATTTAGATGAGTGATAAACAATAGAGGGGACACCGATGACGATGTCCCCTCTTCCTTGCAAAGAATGGTCTATTTTAGAATCTCCCGATCTTACTCATAGACGTGGTTCTTTGTATAAAAAAAATCTATGAGTGCTTTTTACCAACCTTCATTTTGATGTCCTACCAAAGCTGGATTCAGTTCGATAGCTGCTAAAGGAATGGGACGCAAGTAGAACTTACTACCCACTTGTCCGGTTGAAATATCCGGATTGTGTGCTTCTACATATTCAGCCAGTTTACCGGTACGTGCCAAGTCGGCCCAACGATGGAATTCACCGGCCAATTCGCGAGCACGTTCGTTTAAAATGTAATCAATAGTCATTTCTGCTTCTGTAGCCGGAGTTGCTTTTGCACGGTTACGTACAATGTTGACGTACGACACAGCACCCGCAAGATCGTTTGCTTTTATACAAGCTTCTGCTGCGATCAAATTGGTCTCACCTAAACGTGCCAGATAGACATCACGCATAGACGACTGGGTATTGAAGTAGGTTCTTCCGTTTGCGGTGTCATCGAACTTGCGGAAAGAGGCTACGCCATATACGTCTTCTGTCATTTTGGTATCATAGCTCGTTTTAATGCCGGATATGTTGGTTCCTTCCGGTATCATTTCTACTACCTGAGCCTTGGCGCGACTGCTGAGTTTTGCACGCCAAGCATCTATGTTAGCAATCTCCCATGAGGGACAATAATAGTAAGTCACGGCGCTTACGTCTTTTTTATCAGCATCGTAATAGTGCCAGTAAGAGGCGCGAAGTTCGGTCATGAATGTACCTTCATAACGTTCGTCCTGTGCCGGTTGAGTTGTATTGGTGTTGAATAGCTCGTGCATCCACAATGTCGGAGTCAGGGTAGAGGAGGTATACTTGTGACCTTTTTCCTGTCCGTCCAAATAGGCACAGAAATGAGATTGTTGCTTATTACCGTCGTCTTTCGGATCGTCTACTGATTCTGCACTATAGCCTACGAAGAATAATACTTCGGCATTTCCTTCACCGGCATTGCTGAATAGTTTTGTAAAAGGAGTAGTCAATGCCTGACCTGCTCCGGCTGCTTTCGCTGCAGTAATGGCTGATTGGAAGTCGGAAGCTGACTTTGTCAGGTACCCTCTTGACAAGTAGGCTTTGGCCAGGTAGTGAGAGGCTGCCTTTTGATTAAATCGTCCATCCGTAGTACTTGATGCGAGATTGGAAGAAGTACTTAGCTCTGTTAATTCGCTGATGATGAAGCTATATACATCTTCTGCTGATGCACGTTGGCTGCTTTCCAAAGTTCCCGAAACACGTTCTTTTACTAAGGGAACACCACCAAATTGTTGTACCAAATTCAGGTAGTAGAGTGCGCGTAAACCACGTGCTTCGGCTATTCTACCCGCTCTTGAGGAGTTTCCTTCGCCCCAATAAATTGTTTCATTGGCCAATGAAATGGCTTTATAATGATCGGTATAGAAAGTAGTGACAGCATCGTTGGCACTGGTAAATGCGTTTCCGTATAAGTCGCATACATTCACCGTATTACGGCCGGTAGCGAATAGGTCTGTACCTCCTTCAAACAACCAAGGATCACCGCCATAGATCGTTCTTAGCGAGCTATAGGCTGCATTGGTAAGGCTTTCATAACCATTGTCAGTAGCATAATAATCGGGTCCCGGAACATTGGATTTCAGATCTTGATCCAGAAAATCAGAACATCCGGTTAGTGCGGCAAAAGAAAATACAGCCGCAAGTATATGTATCTTTTTCATATTCATATTCATTTTTAAATTAGAACTTCACGTTAAGACCAAGCTGGTAACTGATAGAACTCGGACCACCGGTACCATCGGCAATACCTGCATCTGCCCATTCCGGGTCAAAACCTTTATAATCGGTGAATGTGAATGGATTCAGTACATTCGCATAGATACGGAGGCTTTCGATGCCGGCTTTTTTTATCAGGCTTTTAGAAAATGTGTATCCTACTGTTATGTTTTTAATCTTCCAATAAGAGGCATCTACGTAGTTGTTGGATTTGAATTCTGTATTCTTACCTGTATACCAACCGTTACCGCCACCATGATTATAGTTGGCGTCATTGAATGGGTAAGGATAAGAACCTACGATGGTGTGATCGGCTACTACGGTACGGTCTGAATTTAAGGAAGAGTAATCGCTTCCATCCCACTTGTAGTTAAAAATCGGTGCTCCTTCAGGGATATAGAAATCCATGCTCAGCTTGGTACGACCACGGTCTGAGTAATCGGTGAACTCCTGCATGAACGGACTGTAAAGTGTATGACCTTGTTTGGTATTGATGGTCATGGCGAAGTCCCAATTTTTATAAGAGAGCGAAGTTGACAGGTTGCCTGTCCATTTCGGTAGGGCCTGACCGATAACCTGACGGTCGGAATCATCAATCTTACCGTCCATGTTGATATCTTCATAAGTCATAGAGCCTTCGAAATAGCCATACCATTCACTCTTTGTTTTGGTGACACCGTTGATTGTCAGTTGCTCATTGGCTGTGGCTTGTGTGCAGATGCCGGATTGTCTCAAATCATAAGCTACGTCAATAGGCTGGCCGATAAACCATCTTTGAGCACGCATGTCTTCTTTCTTGCCTTGCAATTCCAAAATCTCATTCTTATTCTTTGCGAAGCTGGCGGTAACATCCCAGTAGAAGTCTTTTGTTTGGAAGAGAACTCCCTTCAACATCAATTCAATACCTTGGTTGCGAACTTTACCGACATTAGCTGTCATTTTCCCGTTCGGTGTACCTTGTTCGAGCAATAACTTTTGATCCATCAGCAAGTCTTTAGAATCCTTACGATACCAGTCCAAGCTACCTGAAATTCTTCCATTCAAGAAACCGAAGTCCAACCCTAGATTGAACTCAGTTGTCTTTTCCCAGCTCAACAGTTCGTTTACTACATCGGGGCCAAAACCTTTACCGAAGCTTGAATAATAAAGCTTGCTGGCAAGGAACAATGTTTCATAATTGCCTACGGATGCGTTATTACCGGTAGCACCATAGCTGGCACGCAATTTCAAATTGCTAATCCACGGGGTATTCTCACGAATGAAATTCTCTTCACTGATACGCCATGCCAAAGCTGCAGAGGGGAACATACCCCATTTATGGCCGTCTTGGAATTTAGAGGAGCCATCCCAACGAGTAGAGAGTGTTGCCAAATATTTTCCTTTGTAGTTGTAGTTTACGCGAAGTGCGTAAGAAAGCATGGTGGCTTTTCCAAAGGAACTATCCACACCACTGTAGCCGCTTGCTGAACCGAGATTGTACCATAAGGTCTCAGGAGTAACTCCTTCTCCGGTCAATCCATATTTCTCCGCTTCTGTACTGTATATGCTCAACAAGGCCATGGCATTCAAATTATGGTCGTTGTTGAAAGTCTTCATATAATTCACTTGCGTATCCCATGTATAAGCGAAAGATTCGTTACGGGTAACAGAGGCAGACGCTGTTCCTGTGGGGTTGGTCGCTGCATTGTAGGTTCCTGCTTGCATGGAGGACAAACCACCATAATATTCACCTCTGCGTCTGGTAGAGAAGGTAGGAGAGAAGGTCGTTTTAATGATTACATCTTCAATCGGTTTATACTGTGCGTACATTGTACTTAAGATGCGGTAACCTTTGGTTTCGTCTTTCGAGTTCATAGAGTCTATCAATGGAGACACAGAAGAAGAGAAACCTGCGGGGAAGGTTAAACTGGAGGATTGTCCCGGCCGTAAGTCTTTACCGGGTTGGTAGTTTACCTCACCTGTTTCTGTATTGTAAGGCAGCCAGTAGCCGTTTGCACGGAAAGCTTCTTGTACGGCACGCTGTGATCCATAGTCATAATTGAATGCAACGAGATTGGCAGTGGCACCAACCGTTACTTGCTTGTTGATGGAACCATCAATAGACATTTTTACATTGTAGCGTTTCATGGCATCACCCATTACGCCGTCTTCTTGCTGGTATCCGGCCCCTAATCTGTAGGAGACTTTCTTGCCTGCACCGGCCACCTGTATAAAGTGATTCTGTTGCGTACCGTCTTGAAGCATCAAGTCTCTCCAATCCGTAAAGTCGCCAGTCAGAAACTGCTCACGCATTTTAGTAGAAAGATCTTTCCCTTTGTCATTCCATACCGAAGCCAAGTTACCTGCAGTCATTTCCAGTGGAAGGCGTCCGTTGGTAATGGCTGCGTTCTTTACGGGAGTAGCGTATTTCATGTAACGGAAGTCCATCCATTCTCTGTCGTCCATAAATTCCGGCATACGAGCTACAGTTTTGTAACCTACATACCCATCATAAGAAACAGAGACTCTCATGTCTTCACCCACTTTGGCTTGCTTGGTGGTTACGATTACCACACCGTTTGTAGCACGTGAACCATAGATTGCTGTAGAAGAGGCATCTTTTAAGATGTCGATTTTCTCAATATCCGAAGGGTTTAGGAAGTTGATGTCATCGCAGATAACTCCATCTACCACAAAAAGAGGATTGGTACTGCCTCCTAAGGTACTCTTACCGCGGATAGAGATGTTGAAACTTTCACCTACACGGCTTGAAGATTGAGAGATGTCTACACCGGCCACTTGCCCTTGCAACGACTCCATGACGGTAGATGCCCCTTTAGCAGCTAACTTTTCGTTGTCTACACTGCCCACAGAACCGGTTAAATCTGATTTTTTCTGTACACCGTAACCTACTACAATTACTTCATCCAATGCTTGTGCATCTTCTTTTAAAGTAACCTTAAGGTTGGTTTGGTTACCTACTGTTAGGGTTTGCGTAATGTAACCGATAAATGATACTTGAATTTTTGCATTGGGTTGCACACCTTGCAGCCTGAAATTACCATCGATGTCAGTAATTACACCATTTGTGGTGCCTGCTTCCAATACATTTGCGCCAATCACCGGTTCGCCCGTACCGTCGCTGACAGTACCTGTAATTTGGCGACCTTGTGCAAAAGCGACTAAACACAACATACTCAACGAGAGAGTAGCTAATGCCCTTCTGGCAAGTCTTTTGAGATTCATAAGGATGTTTTTATAGTTATTAAATTAATAGTGGTCAACATCGATAGAGGCGGTGTTTCCCGTTATCGAACACAAAAATAGGAATTAGATTAGAGGAAAGAATGTATAATTTGGTTTTCTTTGTGGATTTTTTGAGTTTTAGTAAGAAGTCAGGTTTCTGAATGCCTATGGAGGGGTTGGATAGAAAAATCCCCTTACTTTTCTTATACATGAAAAAGAAAAATAAGGGGATTATTTACTCAGACTCTTAGAATAAAG
>CALYZE010000012.1 GCA_945607605.1 uncultured Bacteroides sp. | reverse complement strand
CACACTCTCTTCTTCGTTTCAAACCTTCGTTTGATAAGGAGATAAGCTTTGTTCTGAAGGAAGGGAACTCTGTTCGCAGTGTGCGAATGTATATTCGCACAGTTGGAATATGCGTTCCCAGCCTTGGAACAGACATCCGCAGTGTGGGAACAGACATTTGCACAGCTTCTATGTGAATTTTAATACTGAGGGTTTGTAGCGTCATATACCAGCTATTCTTAGTAAAAAAAGCGGTAAGTGTCCTGTTTTTTGTCCGGAATGTGACTGTGTTTTCTGCAAATTATTTGGTGGAGACTGGATTGCGTTTCTGTATGCTTCCATTGCTGCCTTTGCGGGTTTTCGAGCTCGTGTGCGTTGCGTAGAGTTTGGTATCAATCTCTATATGAGTATCGCTATTGCCGCACTAATCTCTACTTTCCTTGCCTACCTCACCACCTTTACCGGACTTTCCACAACTCCCTATCATCCGTTGTTGGCTTGTGCACTGTTCATTGTGCCGGGAGTTCCTATCATCAACTTTGTAGATGACATGATTGACAACTACATTCAAGTGGGCATCGTCCGTGCTGTGAATACGGTATTGATGGTTTGTGCCATGGCTTTTGGCATTGTCATAGCCATGCGTCTGCTGGTGATAGAAGATGTGGTGATTGACAAAAAGTTCAGTGAATTGAGCATGGTTCCGCATGATACTTATTGGGTGTATGCTCTTGCAGCAGCCATTTCGGCGGTGGGGTTTTCGATGATTTTCAACATCCAACGACGTTTGCTGTGGGTCGTTGCCATGGGAGGTATGATAGCAGTCTGCACACGTAACTTCGTCAATTTTGAACTTGGTTTCGGACCCGTCCTTGGTTCGTTTATGGGCAGTATAGTGGTGAGCTTGATAGCGGTAAAGGCAGTGCACTGGTTTCATGTTCCTAATCACGTACTGACGATTCCTTCCGTCATTCCCATGATTCCGGGGGTACTGATGTATCGGTCGCTTTTGCCCGCCGTTATTTGGTGAAAGACAGGCATCGCTTATTGGAAGAAGAGTTGCAGAAACGTCGGGAAAGAGGCAAGTTTATAGAGTGGTGATAGAGTTTAGATTTTAGGGTGGTAGTGGTAAGCTACCGTCTGATTGGCTTTAAGAGAGGCTTGTACATCAATCAGTCGTTGGTTACTGCTTCCGCGGAAGTACAAGTCTTCGTCGTGTAGCTTCTCATTGTATTTTCCATCCACTAATACATCAATATACGCTAAAAGTGTTGCTTGAAGAGGGTTGTGCAGTAGCTTTTCAAAAGTATATCCGGTGTAACACCAGATGTTTTTTTTACTTTTCTCTTTGATGACCTGTGCCAGCTGGGTGAAACCTTCCGGCTGAAACATCGGGTCACCGCCGCTGAAGGTGACATCCGCAAAAGGATCAGCAAGTATCTTTTTCAAAATCTCATCGGTATGCATCCACTTTCCCCGGTTGATGTCCCAGGAAGTAGGGTTGTGGCAACCGGGACAAGCGTTGGGGCATCCGGCAGCGTAAATGGCGGTCCGGAAACCCGGACCATCCACTGTGGTATCTTCTAAAATATCGAGAATGGAGAGCATGCTTCTTCTTTTTTACATTCTATTTTAAGGGTGAATTACTCTATCATCCAACTCAGCCAGTTTCGCTTTGTTCCAACGGTCCGTCGTTCCTACCAGATAACCGGTGATGCGTTGCAGTTTGTCGATGTGCTTGCTGCCGCATTTGGGGCATTGTTCGAGATTAGAGATTGAATTTTCGTAGCCACATTCCAGACAGCGGTTGCGGTTGTGGTTTACAGAACCGTAGCCCATGTTGTACTGATCCATCATATCCACTACTCGCATAATGACCTCCGGATTGTGGGTCGCATCTCCATCCATCTCTACATAGAAGATGTGTCCGCCACGAGTCAGGTCATGATAGGGGGCTTCCACTTCTGCTTTGTGACGAGCACTACACTGGTAGTAAACAGGCACGTGGTTGGAGTTGGTGTAATAGTCGCGGTCTGTGATGCCCGGCAGACTGCCGAACTTCTTGCGGTCTATCCGGGTAAATCTGCCGGACAAGCCTTCGGCGGGAGTGGCCAGTATGCTATAGTTGTGTTGGTATTGGTCGGCAAATTGGTTGCTGCGGTCGCGCATGTAGGTCACGATTTTTACTCCCAATTCCTGTGCTTCATCCGATTCGCCATGATGCTTGCCGAGGAGGGCTACGAGACATTCGGCCAAACCAATGAAACCAATACCTAGTGTTCCTTGATTGATGACGGAAGCAATGGTGTCATTGGCTTTCAATTTCTCGCATCCTAACCACAAAGCTGACATCAGCAAGGGAAACTGTTTGGCAAATGCACTCTTCTGAAACTCCATACGCTCATGCAATTGACGTGCAGTGACTTCGAGCATGGCATCCAGCTTGGCAAAGAAGCGAGCAATGCGCTCTTCCGGATTTGCTATGCTCATGCACTCAATGGCAAGGCGAACCAGATTGATGGTGGAGAAAGAGATGTTTCCTCTTCCGATAGATGTTTGGGGTCCAAAGCGGTTTTCGAAGACGCGCGTGCGGCAGCCCATGGTTGCTACTTCATGCTCGTAACGTTGCGGATCAGCTGCTTTCCATTCTTCGCTTTGGTTGAACGTGGCATCCAGATTCAGGAAGTTGGGGAAGAAGCGACGGGCAGTGACTTTGCAGGCCAGTTGGTAAAGATCGTAGTTGCGGTCTTCGGGTAAATAGCTGACTCCTCGTTTCTTCTTCCAAATTTGAATGGGGAAGATGGCGGTTTCATTGTTGCCTACACCTTGATAAGTGCTCTTCAGTAATTCGCGGATGACACAACGTCCTTCGGCCGACGTATCTGTGCCGTAGTTGATGGAACTGAACACTACTTGGTTGCCACCACGCGAATGAATGGTATTCATGTTGTGTATAAACGCTTCCATGGATTGATGTACACGGACCACAGTCTTGTTGATGGCGTGTTGCAAGATACGCTCTTCGTCGGAGAGCCCGTCTAAAGGTTGCGACAGATAATCCGTCAGTTCTTTCTGATACAGATGCGAATAGTCCTGTCCGTGCAACTCTTCCAGGTTCTTGATCTCTTCTATGTAACTATTGCGCACGTAAGGGGCGAGGTAGAAGTCGAATGCGGGAATGGCCTGTCCGCCATGCATTTCATTTTGTGCGGTTTCCAACGAGATACAACCCAGAATACTGGCGGTTTCAATGCGCTTGGCAGGGCGAGACTCTCCGTGTCCGGCAGAAAAACCATTCTTTAGGATATGGTCTAACGGGTGTTGCACGCAGGTCAAGCTCTTAGTAGGGTAGTAATCTTTATCATGAATATGCAGGTAGTTCTGGCTGATGGATTCCAACACTTCATCGCTCAACAGATAATCGTCCACAAAAGGTTTGGTGGTTTCACTGGCAAACTTCATCATCATGCCGGCAGGAGTGTCGGCATTCATGTTGGCATTTTCGCGAGTGATGTCGTTGGACTTGATATTGATAATTTCCAGAAACATATCGCGGGTTTTTGCCTTGCGGGCAATGCTACGTTGGTTGCGGTAAGCGATGTATTTTTGGGCTACTTCTTTACGGCTACTTTTCATCAATTCCAGTTCCACCAAATCTTGAATGGCTTCTACCGTCATTTGTGGATCTCCCTTGAAAGAGATGTGATCTGTAATCTGACGGATTAATTGTAAGTCTTCGCCTTTGTCAGTGTGAAGCATAGCCTTTCGAATGGCTGTCACTATCTTCTCTTCATTAAAGCCGACGATGCGTCCGTCGCGTTTAATTACCGTTTGTATCATAACTGTAGTATTTAAAATAGGATGATATTATTTAGATGAATGTGTCAACAAAGTTATTCTTATTTTAGTGATGTGTATCTTTTTGGGAAACATTTATGTATTTAAAAAGTGTTAATCTGTTGATAATTAGTAGTGTTATAATTTAAAATGGAAAACTTTTGTTTTTGATAGGTATTTATTGTTTCTTGTTATGGGTTACTATTTCAATGCAATAAGATCCCTGTATTCTGAAATGTAAAAGGAAGATAAATAATGGTAGCAGATGGTAGTTTTACAAATTCTTTGGTTATATTTGCAACGAACAGGTTTGCATAAGGTCTTAATCCTTGCCGCTTCCTTTGGCCCATTGATGAGGTGAAGTCAAAGTATCATTCATATAATAATCAAAAAGGGATAAATATGGCAAAAACATTTCCTCCGTTTAAACTGGATATCGCTGGAGCTTTCTGTCTTCCACGTACACTCAAAGATGCTCGCGAACAATATCATAACGAACAAATAAGCCGACAAACATTACAGGCACTTGAAGATGCCGAAATACGCAATTTGGTGGAACGGTTGAAGCTGGCAGGCTTGAAAGTAGTTTCCGATGGTAACTTCCGAAGCAGCGATTTTTTGGAAAGTTGGGAGGGAATTTCTTCGAAAGATGGGCAGCCGTTTACCGAAGGTTCTGCCTTGAAGATCACCCAGCGAATTGGCTTGGCTCAACATCCCATTTTTGAAGAGTTTGCTTTTTTGTCTTCTGTGGCAGGTGAGGAGGTAATCCCCAAACAACATATTCCTTCACCGGCAGAGGTGATGACACAGATCCTTCAGCGAGTAGAGCGGAGTGAGTTGGAGACGATTTACCCGGATATCCGTCTGCTGACGGATGATATTGCTGCTGCCTACAAATTCCTTTTGAATCAGCTTTACGATGCGGGATGTCGCTATGTTCAGTTTGACGGTGTGCACTCTGTGGTGATGGAGGAAACGATTCGTCTAAACAACCGCGTGTTGCGCGAACGTCCCAAGGAGATGTATGTTGCTTTCCATGCTCCAACAGAAATGTTGATTCAGTTGCATGGTTCTGATGCCTATTTCTTGAATTATGATTGTGGTTCCTGCGACCGTAACCGTTTGTTGTGGTTCCTGCACGAGAAGGAGACTGTGTTTGGCTTCGTACTTTCTTACTATCCTCGTGAGGATGATTTGGATGAGTTGCAGGCCAAAACAGAGAATGTCTTGAATTACATTCCTTTGAAACGTTTTACTTTGTGTCTACCAGATGCAAGTGCGCTGGATTGTCCTACAAGTGTTGATGAAAAAGAACAGTGGGAAACTGTGAGATTGGGAAGGATTATGGCGGAACGCATCTTCTCTTAAAAAAAACAAGTACTTCACTAAGAAGTTGGGTGAATCATCTCTTTGTGAAGTGTATAATCTCAAACAAAAGAGAGGCTTTTAGGGCCTCTCTTTTGTTTGGTTAGTCTGATTTATTATTTGATGATTTCAGCCAACTTTTGTTGCAGTTCATCGCCGTGTAAGCCACGAGCAATAATGGTTCCTTCACCGTCAATCAATACGATGTGAGGAATGCTGCTGATAGCATAAAGTTTAGCGCCTTCGCAGTTCCAGTACTTCAAATCGGACATTTGCGGCCAAGTGATGTTCAATTTACCGATGGCTTCTTTCCATGCTTCTCCGCTTTGGTCAAGAGATACACCTACGATTTCGAAGTTCTTGTTTTTGTATTTAGCGTAAGCTTCTACTAAGTTAGGCATTTCGCGACGACAAGGACCGCACCAGCTTGCCCAGAAGTCAACGAGAACCACTTTGCCTTTGCCTGCATAATCAGACAGTTTCACTGCTTTGCCTTCCGGAGTCAGCATTTCGAAGTCGGTAAACTTCTGACCTACGGCAGTAGCTTTCATTTTTTCTACATTCCCTTTGATCTTGAGGATGACTTCGTCGTTTTCATAAGCAGCAGGAATCTGCGGAAGTAGCGGGTCGAGGTCAGGAACTTCGAGGTAATAGTAGTTCTGCTTCAGCAGGTGAATACCCACCGGATTGGTGATATTCTTATTGATACCGGCTTTGGTGGTCTCTATCATTTTCTCTTGCAATGTCTCCATTTCCTTACTTTGGGCTTCGCGCTGTTCGTCGGTCAGCGTGGTATCTGACATGGAGTTGTAGATTGCCATCATCTGCTCGTTCAGTCCCGCAAGTTGCGTTCTGATGACCTGATATGCATCGTTGCTTGCTGTACCCGTTGCCGAATCGTTCTTGCCAGAAGTCAATTGGATGTTGATTTTTCCGTTTTCGAGGAAGAAATCCATCATCATATTGCTCTCATTCTCAACATTACTGTACGTAATGTAACGGTTGGTTGCGGTATCTTGAGTACCTTCAAAAGTGAAAGTGCCGTTAGCAATAACTGCAGAATCCAACTTTACGAGTTGACGTCCTTGAACAGTTTGCAAAAAGACTGTGTCGCCATCAGCGGCACCTTCTACGGTTCCGGTTACAATGTAACCCTTGTTTCCGCTGTTACAGGCCGCAAATAGAGCAGCTGCAGCGAGTAGGTAAGTAAACTTTTTCATTGCTTATCGCTTTTAAATGAATAAATATGTCGAGACGCAAAGATAATAATAAAAAAATCCTCTCCGTCAGAACCGGAGAGGATTTTATAGTTTTAATCCCATTTTTAGCGAAATGCTGTGCTTACTATTATTCAGCAGCAACTTCTGTAGCAGGAGCTTCAGTCGCTTCTTCTGCAGGTGCTTCTGCAGGAGCCTCGGCAGCAGCTTTTGCAGCTTCTTCAGCAGCCTTCTTCTCAGCTAATGCTTTCGCTTTCTCTTCGTTTACTTTCTTTTCGGCTTCCAGACGTGCTTTTGCTTCAGCTTTCTTAGCTTCTACTTCTTTCGCTTTCAGAGTTTCCAAACCGCTTTGTTTGTTGTTCTTCCAAGCTTCGAACTTAGTTTCTGCTTCTGCTTCACCAAATGCACCCTTGGTTACACCACCCAGAAGATGTTTCTTCATGTAAATACCTTCGCGAGAAAGGATGTTACGAACGGTGTCAGTCGGTTGTGCGCCTTTCAAGACCCAATCAAGTGCGCGATCGAATTTCAAATCTACTGTGGCAGGATTGGTGTTAGGGTTGTAAGTACCAATCTTCTCAATAAATTTACCATCACGTGGTGCTCTTACGTCTGCAATAACGATGGAGTAGAAAGCATAACCTTTACGTCCATGTCTTTGCAATCTGATTTTTGTTGCCATTTTAATTAAAATGTTTTAGTTAATGATTTGAATAATGCTACTAACTCGTAGAAGCGGCGCAAAGTTACAAAAGATATTTGATTCATAACCCATGTTCGATGGTTTATTTTGCATGTGTTTGTTGATATCTTGTAGAAACCAAGCTTTTTCCAGTCTGTTTTGAAGTTTTAGGAATACTTTCTAGGGTATCTCAGTAAGATAGCCAAGATGGCACATACTCCCATGCAAAATGGATAGTATAGATTTCCGATGATGCTGAGTGGAGAAATATTTGCCAATCCGGCGGCAATCAACATTTGTGCACCATAGGGAATAAGCCCTTGTACCAAGCATGAAAAAGTATCGAGGATGCTTGCTGTTTTTCGGCGGTCGAGGTGAAAGCGTAGGGCGATGTCTTTGGCTATGGGGCCGGTAGTGATAATGGCAATGGTGTTGTTAGCGGTGCAGAGGTTGGCAATGCCGACAAGGGCGGCAATACTGAATTCTGCTCCCCGTTTGCCATTGACACGACTGGTGATGCGGGAAATGATGAAGTCGATGCCTCCGTTGTAGCGGATGGTTTCGAGCATACCACCAGCCAGAAGAGTGATGATGATGAGCTCGCCCATACCGGTAATGCCGGTACCCATGGCTCCGAACCAATCGAAAAAGGCGGTACTTGTGGTTATACTTTCAGTAGGAATCGTACTTGCGCTGAGAAGTCCGGTGGCTGTACAGATGCCGATAATGCCTGTCGATAGAATGCCGAGCAGCAGTACCAGCATTACATTGACTCCCGCCACAGCAGTTCCCAGCACGAGAAGGTAGGGGATAACCTTGATCCATTCTATATCTTGCACTTGCGGAGGTGCCGAGATAGACAGCCCTTGGAAAATATAAAATCCCATTACGATGATTGCTGCCGGAACCACAATCATAAAGTTTACCCGGAATTTATCTCTCATCACGCAATCCTGCGTTTTGGTTGAAGCAATTGTAGTATCGGATATAAAGGAGAGATTATCTCCGAAGAAGGAGCCGCCCACCACAATAGCAACCATATAAGGCAGATCAATTCCTGTTTTTTGCGCCAGCCCCACAGCTACAGGAGTCAGCGCAACAATCGTACCTACGCTTGTACCGATGGAAAGTGAAATGAAACAAGCTGCAATAAAGATTCCTGCCAGTAGCAGATTATCAGGCAGAATGTGTAAAGTGAGGTTCACCGTTGCATCAATAGCTCCCATTTGTTTGGCACTCTGTGCGAAAGCTCCGGCAAGAATGAAAATCCAGATCATTAATAGGATGTTCTTGTTGCTGGCACCTACAGAGAACTGATAGATTCGCTGCTCCAAGGTCAGTCCTCGTGTAATGATAATTGCATAACAGGAGGAGAGTAGGAAAGCTACGGTGATGGGTACTTTGTAGAAGTCGTTCACCAGGAGAGAAGTCACCAGGTAAAGACAAAGAAAGACTAACAGGGGGCTAAGTGCCCACCAGTTGGAACGGTGTGGTTGAGTCGTTGAATTCATTATTTTTTTATATGTACTTTCTTTCGTCTTGATACGAAAGAAAGGTACCAAAGAAAGAATCAAGGCTGCACCTTCGGAGCTACTCCGGTATCAACCGAAGAGGACGGGGCGAAAACTCGCTTCGCTCAAACAAACGCCCCTTAAACCTCTTCGGCTGATACCTACGCTTTACGCTCCTACGATGAGGCCGAGAAACCTTTCGGCGTGGGAGGAGGTTGGGATGTTTGAATGATGTAGTGCTTATACGGAGCAGCATTACCCCATTACTAATATTATATTTATCTAAACTTACGCAGTACAGCATTTACATATTACATGTAGCAAAATACTTGCCTGTTACCTACTGAGAGCCGCATTTTCGCATAAAGCATCTATTTTATAGCCCTTTCATTGAAAACGCTTCCCTTGCAGAACACCTCCATTGCGCAGCACTTTCACCGCGCAGCCTTCGGACCTAGGCGAAGGTGCGTAAGCGGAGGCGCTGTCAGACTCAGTTCGGGGTGTTTGTTTGAGCACGTAGTGCGAGTTTTCACCCCGAACTGAGTCTGGCAGTGTCGGAGTAGCACCGTAGCCGAAGCCCGTGCCCCTTTCTTTTTGGTACTTTTCCTTTCGGGGCAAACCGAAAGAAAAAGTACATAGCCAACTGCAAAGGTATGAAAAAACGAGAGCGGCACAAAACAATTTTGTACCGCTCTCCAAATCAGAATTTAATTTCTCTTTTAAACTGAAAGCTTTTAAATGATAAACGGAGGATTTTTTGTCCAATCATTTAATGATCAATCATTAAATAATGATCATTTTCAAGCTCTTTATTTACAATGTTACTCCTGTCTTGAAGATTGATATTTCTTTATATCCCTTCTTCTCATTGTTGACAAGTTCACCGCTGGCAACGCTGATGACATACTCAATGAAACGTTCGCAGGTCTTTTCCATAGGTTCATTCTCTACGATTACGCCGGCGTTGAAGTCAATCCATCCGGGTTTGTTCTTAGCTAAAGTAGAGTTGGTTGAAATCTTCATGGTCGGTACGTAGGTTCCGAACGGGGTTCCGCGGCCTGTGGTGAACAATACGATGTGACAACCACAAGAGGCGAGGGCAGTAGAGGCTACGAGATCATTGCCTGGAGCAGAGAGGAGGTTTAATCCCTTTACTTTCAGACGCTCACCATAGGGTAGTACCCCTTCTACATAACTCTTACCACATTTTTGCGTACATCCCAATGCTTTGTCTTCGAGGGTGGAAATGCCGCCGGCTTTGTTGCCCGGAGAAGGATTCTCGCCTACCGGTTCGCCATGCGAAAGGAAATATTCCTTGAA
Organism: uncultured Bacteroides sp.; assembly: GCA_945607605.1. Taxonomy (GTDB): domain Bacteria; phylum Bacteroidota; class Bacteroidia; order Bacteroidales; family Bacteroidaceae; genus Bacteroides. The sequence goes on along the minus strand of CALYZE010000012.1, from coordinate 38,782 downwards.
ATCGTTGATCAGACTTACGGTTTCTTTGAACAGTTCTTTGTTGCGACAACGGTTCATCAGGATGGTCTCGGCGCCAAACATTTCAGGCACTTCGGTTAGGACACTTGTACCACCTTGTGCCACGAGGAAGTCGGAGAACATGCCTAGCAATGGATTGGCAGTGATGCCGGAGAAACCGTCTGAACCGCCACACTTCAAACCTACGCGCAATTCACTCAATGGAACGTCTGCGCGTTGATCTTGACTCGCTTTGGCATAAAGTTCGCGTAAAATCTGCATACCTTCTTCATATTCATCACCCACTTTTTGTGTTAACATGAACTTTACACGGTCTTGGTCGTACTCTCCTAAAAATTCGCGGAAGACATCCGGCTGGTTGTTTTCGCAGCCCAGACCTACCACAAGTACGGCACCTGCATTAGGGTGCAACACCATGTCACGCAGAATTTTCTTGGTGTTTTCATGGTCATCACCCAATTGTGAACAACCATAGTTGTGAGGATAGGCCATGATGGCATCCACGCCTTTTCCACCTGTTTCACGACGCAAGCCTTCGGCAAGCTGGTTGATGATGCCGTTTACGCAACCTACTGTTGGGATAATCCAAATTTCGTTACGAACGCCTACATCACCGTTTTTACGTCGGTAGCCTTTGAAGGTTAGATCCTTTTGGGGGATATCCAAATCAGCGTTTACGGGATTGTAGCTATACTCCAATACTCCGGCAAGGTTGGTTTTGATGTTGTTTTCATTCATCCAATCACCTTGTTTCTGTGCCTTCTGAGTGTGTCCGATAGGGTAACCGTATTTGAGTACATTTTCACCTTCGGCTAAATCTTTCAGGGCAAATTTATGTCCCACAGGAATATCTTCGTTTAAGGTAATTTCCTGTCCGTCCACTGTGAGCTTTTCACCGGCAGACAATGCAGCAATAGCTACTGCAACGTTATCAGCAGGGTTGATTTTTAAGTATTTTGTTTCCAACATATCAGTTATTTATTATAATAAAATTCTATATTCTCTTTGGTGAGCAAGTCAATAGGCATGAAGTTCTCGCGGGTCACTTCCTTCTTTAGAATGAGGTGTTCGCATAAAGCTTTGATACCGTCGAATCCTTGCAAAGTGGGTTGCTGAGCGATGAGGAAGAATATGCTGCCTTGCATGAGACACTCTACATTGCGTTGCAATAAGTCGTAGCCCATGAGATTAAATCCCTTTTTCTGTATCTTCAACAGGTATTCTCCGATGATATAGGCTTTTGAATTGAAGGTGATACCGTTTTTCACCGTCGGGTGGCTGGCGAAGAACTCGTCTAACATCTGCGTATCCTCGCTGTCACGTTTGGCGTGCAAGTCTAATTCCCAAATGCGGCACGCAGGATGGTGTTCCTTCATGTATTCACGGAAACCGATTTCGCGACGTTCCTGTTGGTTAGAGCCTACAATACCTGCATTCAGTTTACGGAAGATAACAATCTCTTGCGCCTCTTCACCAGCCAGTAGCATCAGCATACGAGCGGCAAAATATCCGCTTTGGTTTGAGTCTTGTCCAAAGTAGGAGAGAGCAGGTTCTTCTTTGATGTTCGAGTCTATATATATATAAGGTATATGCAGGTTGGCCAGCTTCTCCGTAAACGGCTTGGTGTATTGCGGAACGGTAGGAGCAAACATAACCCCGTCCGGAGCCAGTTCCAAAATATTGTTGGAAACTTGAACGAAAGAATGATAATCGTACGGATCGTAGTAGGAGAGCTGTACGGCCACGTTAAAGTCGGAGTAAGTTGTCACTGCGTCTTCAATGCCAATTTCTACATCTGTCCAATATTCGCCCTTTTCGTGCATAGGCAGCAAGCAGGCAAAAGTATATTTCTTGTTGGAAGCCAGTGCGCTGGCATACATGTTGGGCTGATAGTCCAACTGCTTGAGGATTTCCTCTACTCGCTTTCGGCTGGCTTCGGAAACGCCGCTGCGTCCATGGATCACACGGTCCACCGTACCCACAGACACATCCGCCATCTTGGCGATATCTTTTATTCTGATTCTTTCTGCCATCTATTTATTTACTATCCTATTTTAGTTTACTGTTTATGATTTACTATTTGATGATTTGGCTTCTGCTTCTTAACTCCTGAATCACGAATCAGCATGCATGAATTTTAGAATATCAAACAGTAAATGGTCATTCGTCAAATAATAAGGCACCTTGTGCCCGTGCACAATAATAATCTTAATATTTTCGACACAAATATATGATAATTTTTTGTATTTCAAAAATTGTTGTATCTTTGTGCCCGCACACGGAAGCTATGAAGAGTAATCTCTTTTTGACTTTACTCTCATAGTATCAGTTGTTTATCATGCATTTAAGCCTGGGTGTGATAAATTGAAAGGATACAAATTAATTTCATATTTAATAAAAAATAAAAGATTATGGGAAAGAAAGTAGTTACATTAGGTGAAATCATGCTGAGATTGTCCACTCCGGGGAACACTCGTTTTGTACAGTCTGATTCTTTTGATGTAGTGTATGGTGGCGGTGAAGCTAACGTAGCTGTCAGTTGTGCCAACTATGGACATGATGCTTATTTTGTAACCAAATTGCCTAAACACGAAATCGGACAATCGGCAGTAAATGCTTTACGCAAGTATGGTGTGAATACGGATTTCATCGCACGTGGCGGTGACCGTGTAGGTATCTACTATCTAGAGTCTGGTGCCTCTATGCGCCCCAGCAAGGTTATCTATGACCGTGCACATTCTTCCATTGCAGAGGCGGATGCTTCAGACTTCGATTTTGATGCCATCATGAAAGGTGCCGATTGGTTCCATTGGTCAGGTATTACTCCCGCTATCTCTGACAAGGCTGCCGAACTGACTCGTTTGGCTTGTGAAGCTGCTAAGCGTCATGGTGTGACGGTGTCTGTTGACCTTAACTTCCGTAAGAAACTTTGGACCAAAGAGAAAGCTCAGTCCATCATGAAACCTTTGATGCAGTTTGTAGATGTATGCATCGGCAACGAAGAAGACGCTGAACTCTGTCTCGGTTTCAAACCCGACGCTGACGTAGAAGGCGGCAAGACAGATGCTGAAGGTTACAAGGGCATTTTCAAAGCGATGGCTAAGGAATTTGGTTTTAAATATGTAATCTCTACTTTACGTGAATCATTCTCGGCATCTCACAATGGTTGGAAGGCAATGATTTACAACGGTACAGAGTTTTATGAATCCAAACGTTACGATGTCAATCCCATCGTTGACCGTGTAGGTGGTGGCGACTCTTTCTCCGGTGGTGTCATCCACGGGTTAATGACTAAACCCAACCAAGCTGCTGCCCTTGAATTTGCAGTTGCTGCTTCTGCCTTGAAGCACACTATCAACGGCGACTTCAACCTTGTTTCTGTAGAGGAAGTGGAAGCATTGGCCGGAGGAGATGCTAGCGGACGCGTACAGAGATAAATTCTGTTTCTTTCTCTAAGCAAACAGAGAATACTTTTTGAATAATTCAAGTAATAATTAAAAGAATAATCCTCTTCTTTTTCTTTTGAGGAATAGAGGATGCTGAATAAGAAAATGGCAAAATTTGACAAAATAGCCGTACTGACCAAAATCGGTTCTACCGGCATGGTTCCTGTATTCTATCATAAAGATGCAGAAGTAGCAAAGAAAGTGGTAAAGGCATGTTATGAAGGTGGAGTTCGTGCGTTTGAATTTACAAACCGTGGCGACTTTGCTCACGAAGTGTTTGGAGAAGTAGTGAAGTATGCTGCCAAAGAATGTCCTGAAATGGCTATGGGTGTGGGCTCTATTGTTGATCCTGCAACCGCAGCGCTCTACTTACAATTAGGAGCTTGCTTCGTGGTAGGTCCGTTGTTCAATCCGGAAATTGCCAAGATTTGTAACCGCCGTTTGGTAGCCTATACTCCGGGATGTGGAAGCGTTTCAGAAGTAGGTTTTGCACAAGAAGTTGGCTGCGATCTCTGCAAAGTTTTCCCGGGTGATGTGCTGGGTGCTAAACTCGTGAAAGGGTTATTGGCTCCGATGCCTTGGTCTAAATTGATGGTGACCGGCGGTGTAGAACCCACGCAGGAAAACTTGAACTCATGGATCAAAGCAGGTGTATTCTGCGTAGGCATGGGCTCTAAACTTTTCCCGAGCGATAAGGTAGCTGCAGAAGACTGGAATTACGTTACAGAAAAATGTAAAGAAGCCTTGGCATACATTGCCCAGGCAAGAAAATAAGAATCTTCATTTTGTTTAAAGGTGTTTAAAAGGGACAACCATCGAAGTGCTACGGTGCTTCGGTGGTTTGTTTATTTTAGTAGCATCTACCGAATAAAATGTTTATTAGTGTAAATAGTACGCTTAAATTCTAAAACTATGTTAGAAAATATACCTAAAAGTAGGCTACTGTTTGCGAACACGAAAAAAGATCTTACCTTTGTAATGCAGTTGTGAAACTGTAAAGAATATGTTTTCAGTACAAAAGGAAATTAGTTTTAGGTAAAAGGATTCATTTTTTCATAAGCTAAAATAATTAATGATAAGATTAGGTAATTAGGTATAAAGGTAAAGATTGAATTTAGATGTTTTCAGTTTTAGGTAATAGAAGGTTTTAGAGGTAAGAGAAAGATTGATTTTTGGATAACAATTAGATGTGATTAAAAAGAAAAGCCATTGAGGCTTTTCTTACAGAGGCGAGAGGTTCGTGAGAGCTTACTCGTTTTTTATTTTTTATTCCTTGACATCTTTTTTCTCAACTTCTCAAAACGCATTTAGTTTTTTGTATCTTTGCGACCAAGGTCCGAAGCAGAGCTTTCTGTAGAGTGAACCACAACACTAAATGACGTGATTTTGGAATATCTATTACATATATTTGATTGGCTTCTATACATTGTGTTTGCCATAAATGTGGTGTATTTGCTGGTGTATAGTGTGGCTTCATTGTGTCGCAAACCTCCTGTGCCTGTGGCAACAACGAGTTATCAACGCTTTGCGGTACTCATTGCCGCCTATCGTGAAGATGCCGTAATCATGGCTACTGTGCGTGCTTGTTTGGCACAGAACTATCCAACCGATAAATTTGATGTAGTGGTGATCTCCGACCACATGCAACCTCAAACGAATGCAGCCCTCTCTGCGCTTCCCATTAAGCTGCTTGAAGTGAATTTTGAAAAAAGTACAAATACCAAATCACTGAAGACTGCCCTTCGTTATCTGGACCAGAATGCCTATGACTTGGCATTAGTAATAGACGCAGATAACCTCATCAATCCCACTTATCTGTCTGAAGTGAACAACGCTTTTGCTATTTCCGGAGTGCAGGTCGTGCAAACCCACCGCGTGGCCAAGAACCTGAATACCAATATGGCATACCTAGATGCCATCAGCGAAGAGATAAACAACTCCATTTTTCGTTTGGGACACGTCAATCTGGGCATGTCGGCTGCTCTGATAGGTTCGGGCATGGCCTTTGAATACCGATTGTTTTACGAAGCGATGATGGCCAATACTTCCGTAGGTGGTTTCGACCGAGTGCTAGAGATGAAGCTACTTTACAAAGGAGTGCGTTTTCATTATTTACCCGATACGCTTGTTAGGGACGAGAAGATACAAAAAACACGTAACTTCTATCAACAACGCCGTCGGTGGCTATCGGCACAATATTATAGCATAGGAGAATTTATACACCATCTTCTGCCTGCCATTCGTACAAAAAAGTGGGATTTTTGTGATAAACTCTATCAGCAAGTTTCTCTTTCTAGGGTTCTCTTGTTGGGTTTTGTATTCATATTGGCCATCTGTAGCTCTGTGGTAGATCCGGCAAGGAGCCTCAAATGGTGGCTTTTGTTCGGATGGTTACTGTTGGCTTTAGCCATAGCCATTCCACGTCGCTATTGGACGCTCCGACTGGTAAAGGCTACTTTTCTAATTCCTCATTCATTTCTTTTGATGACCATCAATCTTTTTCGTCTGAAGGAGGCAAACAAGCGTTTCATACACACTGTTCATGGAACGGAGGGGTCATAACTTTTTCTTACGAAATAATCCTTGCCAAGTGCCACAAAGGGTAGCTTTAGCTAATGCTACCTGTCCGTGCAACAAGTATACGATCGTCTTTTTGGGAGCCGCCAACAAGCAAAGGTAGGTACACGACCCCATTTTCTTGAAACCATAGACGTTCCGGCGAGCGAATAAAATACGTGCGCGTGACAAATAGAACTCTCTAAGGGGTGTTCCTTTTCGTGCTGTCATGCTCTCTTTATGATAAACCACGGCGGCGGGCTCGTACCATAATTGGTAGCCTGCTTTTTGGAGTTGTAACGACCAATCCAGTTCTTCGTAGAATAAGAAATAAACTTCAGTCATGGGACCTGCTGTTTCTATGGCTTGTCGACTTACCATCATGGCAGCTCCATGTAATGAGGCTGTTAGGCAAGCTGTGCGGAAACAGGGAGCGTCTTTTTGCATGAATCCGATGGAGGCATTACGCAAGGTGATGGAACTCATAGGGGTGAAGCCTGCATATTGAAGGGTGTCTGGCTGAGAGGCGAATTTCAACATGGGCGATACTCCTCCGATTCGTTGTGGGTCGGAGACTAATCGCTTTACTAATGTATGGAGTATCGGTTCTTTGATGATGGTGTCGTTGTTGAGAAAGAAGAGGTATTCGCCTTCGGAAACTTTCAATCCTGCATTGTTTCCACCGGCAAAACCGTTGTTGATATTCTGAACTACTTTTACATCCGGATATCTTAATTGTATTTCCTCAGCTTCAGACTGCTGATAATCTCCTTTCCTTTGCTGCGCCCCATTATCTACTACTATAATTTCATAAGGTTGATAAGTCTCAAACTTCTGGAAAGACTCAATCATATCACATGTATCATCCAATCCGTTGAAGTTGACGGTAATCAGCGAGATTAACCCTTGCTGAAATGGTTTTTGAAAATAGTTAAATGATTGTGTATTTTTATCCATGTCTCACGATTCTATCTCTTAAGCTTCTATGTTTCTATTCACGTCTTATGCTCCTACATCTTTACTCACTTCTTTTCCTCTTTTTCCCTTTGCAGAAAGTGCAAGAGATTCTCCATTCTTTGAGGATAAGACAACTGATGAGCATCGTAATTGCCAAAAACATCCGTATTGATTTCTCCGGTAACTATTTTAGTAAGAACGTTGCTCAATGATTGCACGTCATCTTGTGCTATCAGTGTGCCATACTTTCCTTCTTCGGTGATATCTTGGGCGGCTCCTACCGGTGTACTTACCAAATAGTTAGAGAAATATTTGGCTTCGTCCATCACGATACCGTAACTCTCCCAACGTGAGGTGCAAACAAAAACTTTTGCTTTATCATACCATTTCCATAACTCTTTTTTGTCATCAATTCTACCAGTAAAGCACACGTGGTTTTCCATATGCGGAGCTTCTTGATAAAACTGCTCCAAAGTATGCTCAAAACCTTCTTCCCACGGTCCAATTAAGATGAAAATCCAATCTTTTAGGTAGGTATGTTTCAGCGTTTCCAACAACATTTCCGTATTTTTTTGATGGTGACCTAACCTACCTACTGTAATCATCAAGTTGTCTTTCTCCTCATACGTTCGTTTAGTGAGATTCAAGTCATTAAATCGGTTTTCGTCAAAAGCATTGGGCATATAGATTAGTTTCTTTTGCAAGAGAGGACCGAAGTGAGTGTTGTTGCAGAGAGTGTGATATCCCTGAGTGGTTTCACAAGATAAGACATCAATTTTTTTAAGCAATGCTGTGTATAATTTTCGACGAATAAACTGACCGATGAAAGAACGATGTGAAAGTTCCCATTCCCGTCCTAACTCCGTGTCTAGCTTGATATAAATCTTGCCTTTTTTATTGAGAAAGCGATAGAGAAGGATATTGATAAATGTTTCAGGTTTCCAGTGAAAACACATTAATAAATCTATTTGAGCTGCTTTTTGCAACAGGTAGTTAAGGTAAATCGGGATGCGTTGATAAGCATGATGGGTTAGGTTACGCCTAACAAACTTCAATCCTCCCAACTCGGCGGAGTTAACTTGCTCAGCTATCTCGTCAGGATATCCGCAGCATACTTCTACTTGATATCCCAACATTTTTCCTAAATAGTAGGGTACTAAAATTACATCTTTACCCAACTCCATGACGTTGAGTTTACGCCATAGGAGCGTAAGCTTTTTTGCTTTCTGTGCCATCTGCTATTCTGTTTATTGTTTTTCAACTTCGTTCAACGCATTCAAAAAATAGTTTCCTTGCGAAAGGGAAAAAGCCACCTGTTCTGCATTTTTTCGGTATGTACAATAGGTTTCGATGTCCATACGAAGGATGTATTCGGCAGCTTCCGACAGGGAGGAAACGCTGATACCTACTTGCTGTTGCTCTACAAAAGAACTCATTCCGCTTTCTTTCCATACAATGACCGGTAATCCGGCGCAGAGATATAATCCGCATTTATGAGAGTTGTTGAAACGAAGATATGTTCCCATCAATCCGCTACAACGCTCAATGGAGTCACCGTCCCATACAAGTCCCCATGCACATGCTGCAACTTCTTCAATTAACTCTTCAGGAGTCTTTTCACCCATGAAACAAGTGTTCTCTTTAATCTCTTTTTCATGACCGCTACCCCAAATCATAAAAGAAAGTGATACTTTGTTCAGCTCTTCGATGAAAGGAGATTTTCGAAGATTGCCTGCAAAAGCTACGCTTCGGCTACGAAAGAGCGTAGTTAAGTCGGTGTTGCACTTTGCTGGTCGAGGTGTAGTCAGATAATCCCACACTCCGACAGGAATCAGGTGGTTGGTAAAACCGTATTCTTTTCGCAAAATCTCTGCTGATTGTTCGTTGGGTACCAACACAATATCGGCACAGCCAATACTTTTCATCTCTGCTTGAGCGTAGGCCGCTCCTTTCTCCATTCGGAAGGACTCGACGTCGTTGATGAAACAGACCAGCTTGAATGGGAAAAAACGTCTGAAGAATTTCAATAGTTTGATGCGTTGGAAGTTGCTAGGCATGAAGTAAAGAAGCGTTCCCCCACGACCTACTCTGAAAAACAACGTCAGCAGCAAGAGAGGAATATCTATCAGTTTCAACAGTTTGTTGCAATGGGTGGGTAGAGCCCGCACTGAGCGATAACCGCTGGATTCTAATAAGGTCATGACATCTTTCATCGCTTTGGAACCGGCGTTGAAATTTTTCGAAAGGCCGAATTTAATATAATATTTGTTCATCTTCTTATCGCTTTAACCAAAATACAATCCAATTTTTGAAAGTGACATAACGGGACAAGCGCATGCGACGGAAACGACATACGGTTTCTACTTTTTCCAAAAAAGTCAGAGCGTGCCCCAACCAGATTACCGCATTCAATGTTCCCCGGAGATAAAGGTCGATGCTGTCAGCCCATTCATCGTGTGTTTTTACCCATCCTTCTATGCGATTGCACACCGTAGTGTAGCCTTCAATGTTGCGCATACTGAATCGCGTGGTCATCGTGGAGTTACTTCGAACTCTACGTTTGAAATAGGGCTTGGCTATGTAGCGTATGCGAGTGGCATTCAGTATAATTTGCATGGCAAACAGTTGATCTTCATGAATAATTCCAGTGGGAAACCCTTGAAAATATTTCTTTAGGAAGACATGGTTGGTCAAGAGCAGGCAAGGAGATACCAGAAATATGCGGTGCTCGAGTTCAAGAGTCAATAGTTCGATTCCATTCCACAGTTTGTCTTCTTCGATTTTCTCTTTTCGGGTATAGTCGTATTGAGTGGCAATTTGAGGTTCTTCAGCAAAAGATTCTGCATCGAAACACACAAAGTCGAGGCGGTCTTTCTCGCAGATTTCATAACAGTGTAGCAGTGCATCCGGATGTAACAGATCATCGCTATCCATGAAGTAGATATATTGACCGGTGGCCCGTTGCAGTCCATTATTGCGAGCTACACTTACTCCTTGATTAGATTGGAAATAATAACTTATTCTGTTGTCTTTAGTAGCATACTCTTCAATAATGCGTTGGCTGTGGTCGGTAGAACCGTCGTTGATGAGGATGATTTCCAACTCGCACAAGGTCTGTCTGACAATGCTTTCGAGAGCAGCCGGCAAATAGGTGGCCGTGTTATAAATCGGCACGATGACGGATACTTTAGGTGGTAAGGAGCTTGGCATAATCATTTATTTTTTAGTTGTTTAATTTTCCCAAGAATGTCATATTCATGGGTGCATTGCACATAACAGGCAGTGATGGCCAGGCAACAGATTGTCTTCACCGATAAGGCGACAAGCAGGTGCCAATGGATGGTGTAGAGAGAGAGAGCATAAAGAGCTCCTCCCGATAAAATACCTACTCCCAATGGTGATGATAGTTTCTTATAAAACAGACGGATAGGCCGGTGAAGAGTGTATCGATATAGTTGGATATAGCATTGTATAAAGTTCAGACTGAAAGCAATAAGAATACACCAGGCAATGGCTTCCAAAGAACCGAAATAAAAGATTCCGGCCAAAATGCCGATGGTGCTCGTAGTGGCGGAGAAAACTCCGCAGATGAACAAATTACGTGTGTCGTTCCCGGCTTGATAGAAAGCTCCGGATGAAGACAATATCAGTTGAAGACAGACGGTGAGCGAGAGAATTCGAAAGACCGGAATGGAGGCGGCCCATTGAGAGCCAAAGAAAAGGAGTACCAGTTCGTCGGCACCAAAGTACAACAAGGTACTGAGCGGGAAACCGATAAAGGCCAACAGACGAATGATGCGTTCGTGAGCCTGTGCCAAGCGTTCCTTGTCGTTTTGATAGTCGCTTAAGATGGGGTGCATCACAGGTGTAATGACATAGGTGATGTTTTGTAAAGGAAGCATCATCAGGCGATATGACTTTTCGTAATAGCCTAAAGGATTCATCCCCATGTACTTTCCGATTAGTAGTTTATCTAGATTACGGGTGAAGTAATTGACCAAATTAAACAGAAATTGACCCATGGAGTAGTTCCAAATCTTTCGGATACTTTGGAAACCCGAAGTGAAATGAATCTGCTGCGGATATTTTTTTAGCGAAACGAGATAGATAAGAAGACTGGAAACAATGGGTTGAATAGTAAGGGTATAGAGTCCTGCACCTGCCAATGCAGCGCTTATGGCCAGTAATCCGGTGATAACTTGTATGAAAAAGGTACGGTAGGCAATGAACTTGAAATTCTTGTCTCTGAAAAACAGCGTGTTGGGTACAATGGCTGCGGAAGAGAAAAATAAACTGACAGCCAGTAATTGACAGATAGCTATCAGTTGAAAATTATGATAATAGCGGGCGATACTCCACGATGAAGCAAAGAAGAGGACACTCAATCCCAATCCCATCCAGAGGGTAAAGCTATAGATATGACTTAAATCCTTCTGCGTAAGTTCTTTATTTTGAATGATGGCTGCCGAAAAACCGATGTTGGTGAATAGGTTGAAAAAGTTGATGATGACCGTTGCTATCGCCACAATGCCAAACTCGTCGGGCGAGAGCAGACGTGCGAGGACAGCTGTAACGAACAGTGAAATCAGGATGCTCGAATACCGTGCCAATGCTGTATAGAATACTCCGGAGAGTATTTGCTGTTTTATACTTGCCATTTTTTTTAGGATGGATGAGGTTAAGGCTTCTTCATATAGTCATACACTTTCTTCATCTGCTCTTGCCACGACAAATGTCGGATGGATGCCCGAATCTCTTGTGGGGTACTGCTCGGATTCTTACAGAACTCAATCAAAGCAGAAATATCGATGGGACTTTCGTCAGCAGGAGCTTTTAGGATATAAGGCATCTGCTCAAAATCATCATCTGTCTCTGAGTAAATGAATCCGAATCCACGCGCTGCATATTCGCGATTTTTCAAAGTTTTGATACGGTCTATTCCGCTGCGATGACGTGCAAGGCTGCCAACAGCAAAATCTGCTTTTTCAAAGAGCTCATCTAAATCCTGCCCATGCTGAGCTCCATGCAAGAATATATAAGGTTGGAGTCCGTATGTCTGGATGGGCTTTTCGAGCTCTTGTCGTTCGCGTTCACCAAACGGACTTCCTACCATGTGAAAATAGACTTTGTATGTGGGATTGGAACGATAATAGAGGGCCAATCCTTTTATCAAACGATCGAAACCGTGCCAGAAGTGGATTTCGGCAACGCCAATTAGATGTAGTTCTTGGCTGGTATCATGCAACGTTTGTCGGAGAGGGATGTGTTCAAAATCTATGCCGTTGGAGATACGAATGGTGCGTTGACCAAATATTTCTTTTTCATTAGAGAAGGTAACGATGGCATTGGCCTGCTTACACAGGCTGTGTCGGAAGAGTCGATCGATATACACTACGCTTTTATTGAAAGAACTGTATTCTTGGTCGTAAGGGTAGGTGGGTATCTCTAACAGAATCCGAACGTTTGCCTTCCGAAGAGTCTCTAACAAATGAATGGTAAAGGGGTTGGAATTATGATAATAACGCAGATATACCCAGTCTATCTTTTGGCTTAAGACATAATGAATGATAGCACGAAAATCCACTCGTTTCTTTATCTTGGCAATGGTGCCGGTGCCGAAGTCTTTAATTACTTTACCGTCAACGAGCCATTGTCTGTGTCGGTCAAGAGTTACGTCATAATAACAGGTATGCATCTCTATCCCGCATTGTTGGAGAGCATGTATTTGGTATTTTATCTTTTTACTGATACCATTATACTCCTGAAAACCGTGAAATACAAGGAAGAGTGCTTTCATTTTTTTATATAGGGGTTTGGTTTGACATTATATCGTTTGGTATAATTTTACTAATTCATCAGCTGTTGTCTTCCATGAAAATTGCCGGGCACGTTGTAGTCCGTAGACTGCTTGTTGCTGATAAAAATCTGGATCATTCTCTAATCTAAGTAATGAGGCAGCTATTTCCTCCGGTTTATAAGGGTCAACGGATAATACTCCCGGTCCGGCTACTTCCGGCATAGCCGAAGTGTTGCCAACGATGACAGGAGTACCGCATGCCATGGCTTCTATCATTGGGATACCGAAACTTTCGCGAAGTGAGGGGTAGAGAAAAGCGAAAGCTGAGTTGTAAAGTATAGGTAAATCATGATTGGCAATATATCCCGGATAGAATAAATGCGACTTGATGTCCGAAAGTTCTGCTTCTTGCAGCAAATCATCTATATATTCTTCTTTCAGGTCGGCAATGAGAAGCGGACGTTTGATAGTAGATTGTTGCAGGTAGATGTGATAGGCTTTCAATACTCGCGCTGTATTCTTTTTGGGATCAGTGTTTCCTAAGAAAAAAAGGAAATCTTCGTGTGAAATATAGCGATGCACAATCTCAGGTTGAGTCTTTTCCAAAGGATGGAAATGGGTATTATACCCGTTATAAATGGATTGAATGCGTTCCGCAGGAACATTTAGTGTCTTGCAGATGCGTTGACATTCAAATTGAGATACCGTAATGATCTTTCTGCACTTTTTCAGGATGCGAGGAACAACTAAACGGCGGTAGTACCATCCCATCTCTTGGTAGAATGATGGACTTCGGTGTTGACGAGGCTCCAGATAGATGATATCGTGAAGTGTGAGTACCAAAGGCACCGGACACCACAGAGGAGCTGTGTTGGAGGTGCAGTGAAGCAACTCTACTTTCAAGCGTTTGACTGCATAAGGCAGCGCAACTTGTTCCCAAAGGGGGTAGGTAGGGCATTTGAGTTCAACAATGGATAAGTTGGCTGACTCTTCGATGCAACGGTCTTCACCCGGAGCGACAATAACGTAGTAGTGATTGCCGTCCTTCCGTTTTTGCAATTCGCGAATGGTCTCTAGGGCGACGAAGTCCATACCATGCTTATTGCGGCGGAAGATGCGCTGTGCTTCAATGGCTATTCTCATGCTATATTTTTATTCCCTTTTCTTCTTTTGAAAGAGGCGGATGAACGGACTAAAGAGAGCTGTAAAGACAAGTATAGGCAGTGCCCAGAAGGAATATCTGAACCGTTTATTTATTTCACCTTCCGGCAAGGCAATCACAAAAGTGAGCACAATCATAGCCAATAGGATATACCATTTGAGACTGAGAGTCCAGTCGAGCAGTGTAATTCCTACTGTACAAAGTACGATGAGGGCTATCAACAAAAAGCGTGACGGCATCAGCCATTGAAATAACTTGAGAGCATAGTCCCATTCTCCCTTCAAAAGGGCTAACGGAAAACGTTGGAGGGCCAAAAATGTACTACTATATTGTGAGCGGATCCAACCGATGCGTTGAGCTTCGTAGTCGTTGGTACTTTCTTCTTTCCGGCTATAGCACACAATCTCTTCCATATACTCGGTATAGATGTTTTGCCGGAGCAAGGCGGTTTCCATCGTTTTGCTCAGGTCGGAGCCTCTGAGGCTGGGAGCAATTTCATGAAACATGGCGAAGTCGAATGCCATGGCCGAACCAATGAGTGCCGAAGAGAAGCCCATGCGGGTGTGTGCCTTGCGGAAGAGATTATTGTTGATCTCTTCACTAGCTGCATTGAGGATGGCAATGTTGGTGGTTAGGTTCTCGGCCATGCGGTGCGCTTGTATGGAATCACAACCTGAATAATAGGCATTGTTGAAAAGTTCCAATGCGTTGTAAACGATGTGATTGTCTGCATTGAAAATGACTACCGCATCGTATTCATTGGGCGAATAACGCTCCATCACTTGTTGGATGGCATAGACTTTGGTACATTTTTCTTTGTCGGGCACTACAATGTTGACCGGCATTTGCAGAAGGGTGATCAAATCTTCTTCAGGCAGTTGGGTAGCAGCCACAGCAATGTCATATTTCTCTCGCGGATACTGCTGTGTATCGAGGAAGTGATTGATCGATTCTATCACTTCCTTGCCATTGCGCAGCACAGTGAAGAGTACAAGAAAACGGTGTTGAACTTTAGCGGTTGGATATGGATTTTTGTATCTGCCTAAAGAGAACAGGGCACATATGAAAAGATATATCACCGGTATGGATAGCAGTAAGAACAGGATGGCATCCATAATTTGTACCGCACTGTTATTCTCGTTTATCCACCAATCAGGATTGAATATGGAAAAAAAATCATTCATGATATTCTCTTGTTATTTGTTTGCTATTGTTTCTTATTGTTTCTTGCTGGGACAATTGCTTGTCAATGTAACTTCCATTCATCACAAAGGCCAACATGGCTGCTAGAATAAAATTAGTAGGAGGCATGCCGGGAGCTTCGCCTACATAACCGCTTAACATTATGCCGAAGGTGGCGCATGTGAGTGCGGAAAGTATGAGTCTCAACTCTTTGTTACGGACTTTAAACATTACAATATAGCAACATCGCAGCAGGATAAGGGTGTAGATGGTAAGGTATAGAATGAGGCCCGGAAGTCCGGTCTGTATCCAGATAGACACAAAATAGGAATCGGGTGGCAGAGTTCCCTCAACCTGCAATTCTCCTTGTTGCCACATTTTAGGTATGTCGGCATTCAATCCCACTCCCCAAGGGTAGTGTTGGAGATATTGAGCTATCTCTTTTCGATTTTCCATTCTGACATTGAAAGAACCATCTTCTGTGGGATGGAGAGCCGTGCGGGCGCGGCGGATGAATTGGTTACTGTTTCCAATCTCCGTGAATGTTAGCATACTAAAGACAAATAGACCGATTCCCACTGTCACAAGAAAGGTTCGTATGCTTTTACAGATCAAGCAGAATAGAATAAAGCCGGATACGGGTATTGCAAGTGCCCCTCGGGTACCGGACATCAACATGCCGATAGTCGCCATTAAGGCTATTGTCAAACAGAATAAGGTGAGACGGCGGTTACGGGTATAGAAACCAATAATGGAATACAAGGTTGCCATACCACCCATGCAAGCTCCGAAGTTGCCGGCATCTGTGAAGTGGGAAAAATATCGTATTCCGGAGTGAATGATGTGAGTCCGTGCCGCTTCTTGCGCATAGAGCCAGTATTTCTCACCCAAATCAAATCCTACATATTTCTGATAGAGGAGCTTTAGAAAAGCAATGAAGACGAAAGTGCCACCCACTATTAAACTGATCTGTAGCATTCGAGGAGTATTTGAAAGTATGGATGCGATGGCATATAAAATAAAGGTTCTAAGAATCCATACGCGAACTCCTTCTGTAACCCCTTCTGCTTGTGTGCCCGGGTTGATTAATTGAAGCAGAATAAACACAACCCACGCCATATAACTAAGGGTGAGCATATTGAAGGGGCTGCTTAACTGATTATCTGTCTTCTTATAATAATATAATAACAGAATGGAGAGGCTCATATAAGCCAATAAAATATCCAACCCTATGCTAAAGCCTGTCTGACGGAGATAGCGAGACAGAGTGGTGAAATAAAAGGCATAGATGGCATAGAGTAAATAAATAAAACGCGGGTGCAACGAACCATATCCTAAAATGAATATCGCTATAGGCAAGCAGATGACAATTCCCGCCAATACTATATTCTGCATGATAATAGCATAAGCAAGCGTTGCCAATCCAAGGAATAGCAAAAGAGAAAGAATTGCTTTGGATGGCAACTCACGTAGGGGATATGGGGTAATGGCTGACATAGTCTTTATTTTACCGCATTTTTTTGAGAGGTTAAACCGAATTGGGCTAAGCGATTGAAGAGTGAACGGATAGGAGTTCTTGGAGGAAGCTCTCCTGTAAATGATTCTACTACTTCACGATCGGCATTGTTCAGATATAGCATGAATGGAGTATCCTTCAAGACTTCCTTAAAAGGGGCGATGGTGGTGGTGTCACTGTCGCGCCATAATCGACAGGCGTTGGCGATTAGTAGATTAATATCTGCTTTCTGAAGTACTGGCAAGGGGATGCCGGCATCTTTGATGGCTGGATATTCTACTAAAATAATATCTGGTTGTTGCTCTGCATTATTGAGGACCCAAAAATCATGGAGGTGCTGGGCTTGTACATAACTTCTATTAGTTGCGTCAAAATCATATTCGTGAGTAACCAAGCGGACAGTCAAACCTTCGCTTTGCCAATAGTTGATGAAGTATTTGGCAAGGAAAGATTTACCTTCACGAGAATTAATACTCAACAAGTTGATGACGGTAGGTTCACCGCTTTTCATGTATTTATTCAGTCGCCTGCAACTATAGGCGGCCGCTATACGGTTACAGGCTTTCAAAAATCCACGGTATTTCAAGTTGCTGATGCCATTGAAAGCTGCAATTACGGGTAGTCCAGTCAGTCGTGTACTACGATAAGGGTTAGATAAGGTGCGATCCAGCACTTCTATCAGTAAGAAATAAGTAGTGATAAAGATGAAACTTCCGATGAGTGTAACCAAAATATAGAGAGAACGGTTGCGTCCGTTATCCGTCAATGGATAGGCCGGGGGGGCTACTGTCTGTAAATTGCTAGTATTCATTTCGATATTCTTCAAACGAAGATTAGCGTCTGCCAGGCCTTTGAGTTGAGTACGGTAATTGTCTTCTTCAATGTTAATGGCACGCTCTTTGCGATTAACTTGAGTACCGATGGGAGACATTTGTCCGTATTGGTCTAAGATATCTTGTTGACGTTGCTTCAACACTTCAAGTTCCGCTTTGGCTTTTGCTTCATTGATCAAGGCAGTCAACCATTCGGTAATCATACTTTCAATGCCGACTCCCTCCTTTGTGAAATTGAATTCATTTAGATTATCTGAAATGTGACTGATGTTATTTTCTGCTTGTTTTAACGCTTTCTTTTCTTTTTGCAGTTGTTCATTAGAAGTTTGTTGATTATCCTTGATGAAAATTTCTTGCTCCATAATGCTCTGATTCAACGAGCTTACCTTATTTAATTCTTGTAATAGATTGGTGTTGTTACGAATAATCTGGGCGCGTATGTCCATCTTTTCATCCAACATTTTACGCAGGGCAACAGCAGACTCAAACGTGCGTTCGGCCAATTCTCTGCGATCGTCTACTTCGTATCGTGTTCCTGCTAAAGCTTTGGTTTCCTCTGAATAATTAATGACGCGTTCTTCTACATTATATTGCATCAAATCATCCTCGGACTCATTCAGTTTGATTTTGGCAAGTCTCACTTGCTCTTCAAAATAGGCGATAACATCATTCGTAGATTTGAAGCGGAGTATTTCATAAGCACTGATCAACTCGTTTATGAGAATACTGACTGTTTTTTGTGTAATGCCCGGATCGGCAGAGGTATATACTATTTCGAGTATGTCACTGTTGCCTACTCGTTTAATGCTGATATTATCTAAAGCATCTGCACTATAAAAAGGCATCGGACGTTTGAATATAGAGTAGATGAAGTTGTTCTGATCTTCTTTGCTATAAGCTTTAAGATTTTCGAATGTCTTCTTTACCTCTTTTCTATCGACTAAAGCTAATACTTCTTTGGGAGTGATTTGCAGTAGTTGGCGATAGTGTTGTGCTTGGATATATTCATTGTCTTTCCATTCTTCACCATAGGTCAGTGAGTTGGCCAGTAGATGGAGAGAAACTTGTTTCAAGGTCCCTTGAGATTTGGCTATACTGATGAGGTTGTCGAATGTACTATTGATTACACTAAAATTGATAGAAGATCCGTCTAAAGAGGTAGAGTTGGTGATACCTGCATAGAGACTACCTTTTACAGTGTAGCTGTAGGGTAGAAACTGGGTGAAATAGATTACTATTCCCGCAGCAAAGAGTGTCCCCCACAATAACCAATAACGGATACGGTAGAAAAATTGTGATATAAACAATAAAATATCCATAGAATTATCTGTTTATTTGTCTTTGATAATTTTTACATTGGTCAGCATTTCCAGCAAAACAATGGAGTTGTGTAGTGCTACTCTGCTTTGTTCATAATTAGTGACGGCTGAAGTGCGTCTGGCTCGTTCCACAGAAAGAGATATAATATCTTGTTTGCCTTGAATGAAATTATATTCGGTGATTTTCATTTGGGCATTATAGAGTGCAGCTGTCTCTGCTTTAGCCTTGATAGTGGCCAATTGTTCTGTCACGGTATTGTAGGCTTCTAAAACTCTCAGTCGGCGCTCTTCCATCACTTCATCTTGCAGATATTCAAGCTGTTCAATGTCGTGTCTGTATTTTTTTAGCTTTATAGGGCGGTTCACTAAGTCTCCGATACCGACACTAACACTGGCTCCGACGTTGAATGTGTGGCGTGAACTGGCGGTAGTTGATTGGTACCAATCTTCAAAAGAGGTGCTGTTGTCATTGAGCACATTGTATCGTCCATAAGCATAATTGCCATTCAGACGGAAATAATTCATCCAATCTCGTTTCTGAAGTCGATAGTCATTCTTTACTTGTTCTACTTGAGATTGCGCACGTTTGACAGTCGCATTTTCAATGACAGCGTCTAAAAAGACGGATAGAGGCGGAAGTTCCAATTTTTCTATAGGAGCAGTATCTTCTGTTGTATCGGTGCCTAATTCGCTATCTTCTTTTTTGATGCTTTCTAATACTTTGATACGTTCTTCACGTGTCATTTCTTGTTGCGCCAAGGCTGTGAATGGACATGCAGAAGAAGTGAAGAATGCGAGACTGCATGCTATTGTTTTCAGGAATTTAATCATTGCTGTTTTATACTTTATCATTATAATTAATGGAATGCTTTTATTACTCCCATGTTTTATTATCATTATGCCTGGATCATACATTCTCTTTCTGTACAAACGCTGTCACCGTTTTGAGCAGAATCTTTATATCCAACCAGAATGAAAACTCCTTGGCGTATTTGATGTCCAGTTGTTTTCGTTCTTCGGCAGACATTTTACCAACGCCGCCACGTTTTTCTACTTGCCAAAGTCCGGTCATTCCGGCAGGAGCCATAAAGCGCTCAATGTAGGAATCGTTGGTCAACAGTTCGGCTTCATAAAGAGGAAGGGGGCGGTTGCCTACAATGCTCATCTCTCCTTTCAGAACATTAATGAGTTGAGGTAATTCGTCAATGCTGTATTTACGAATAAAACGTCCTACATGGGTGATGCGAGGGTCGTTCTCAAATTTAATAAACGTATTTTGTTGTTCTTGAGATTTCTTCCTCAGAAATTCTTCTTCAGAAATCACGAAGTCGTCTGATATCAGTAAAGTCTCTTCTTCTTCCAAATTGCCTACAAGATCTTCAAACCGGATATCCGGCTGACTATCGGATATTTCTTCTTCAATTTTGTATTGGTTGAGAGAGTTCAATTCCTTTAGCCGTTTGTCCGCATTACTGTACATGGAACGAAACTTGAGGAAATTGAATACCTGATAGTTACTACCTACACGTTTGGCCTTATAGATTATCTTGCCTCTGCTTTCCATACGGATAACAATGGCTGTGAAAAGGAGCAATGGCGACAAAAGAACAAGCGCTAATGTAGCAAAAAGCAGGTCGAATAAGCGTTTCCATAAAGGTAGTTGAAAGGTGTTGATTCGGTTTTGGTGAGACTGACTGAACTCTTGCAACTTACTTTCTTTACGGAGATGGAGATAGTAGTTCATTTGCCGGATAGCTTCTTCATTCGCACGGGGAGACAAGGTGTTGTTGACTCCTGCCTGTAAGTAAGACTTGCGATCCTGACTTTGCAATGTTTCTGTGACAAGAGTGATGTAAACACGTGGAAAGCGTTTATGCAGGAAGGAGATGTAATTGCAGTCTATCTCTGCTTCATTCTGCTCATAAAGGATGGAAGTGTTATATCGCTCACGGATTCTGTCAATAACATTTGCCGCTTTGTTGGAGGAAGAAACTGCAATGAACATACCACCTGTCACTTTACTCAGATGGTCAATAATGGTGCGGTTACTTCCTATATAGATATAATATAGCATCTACTAGTAGGTACTTTAAAGAAATTTTTTGATACGGGCTTTCAGTTCCATAGGATTGAAAGGCTTTAAAATATAGTCTTCGGCACCGGCATTGAGCAAATTGATACGCTCAGTAGTACTTTCCTCACTGGAAAGCATAACAACAGGGATATGCTTGAAAAAAGCGTTATCTTTGAGATAGTGTAGAAAGTCACTACCTGTCATTTTGGGCATTCGTATATCCGAAATAATAAGGGAAGGTTCGTGTCCTTTGTTCAGCCATTCTATAGCACTGATAGGATCTTCCATGTATACTAAATTGTTCTCTTTTCCTAAATAAACAGAAAGCACTTTTCCTATAGCAGGTTTGTCATCGACGAATAATATTGTTTTCATTGTTTATGATATAATCATTTGCTCTAAACAAAAATACTTGTTATTTTCTATCTACCTCGCATGGTAGGTAATTAAAAAAAGTACAAGTTATGCATTATTAACTATTTTGAGCTTAAAAACGTGAGAAGTCATTCGAATTGATGTCTTCTCACGCTTTTATAAGGAATGCAGGGATTCTATCTTAGTTCTTATCGAGCGGAGATAGTTGCTTTATAGGATAGGCATTTCCATTGTTGAAGTCGTACCATTTTCCGTTTCCGCTGTCGTCCCCATCTTGTTTGCCGCCACTGGTAACCCATCTTTCGAAATGTGGATATACCAAAGAGATTTTGTTGTGTTCTTGAGGCCATGCAAATTCGGTGGGGATAACAACTGCCCATGCCAGGTTGTCTTCACTCACGTAATATTGCCCTTTAGTCAAAGACTTATCATTACCTTGATCAAAATTTCTAGTATTTGCCAGCTGTGTAGGTTTGAAACCGGCTGCGTGCACCTCTGTACGGTTTGATTTGTCTGTAGCGGGAGATGTAATGGCAAAAATATCTATATTGTTGATATTGAAAACATCGGCTGTGAGATTTTCAGAAGCAGGAATGTTTATAAAGATATCAAATCCTTTTGTATCCTTTTTAAGATTCTTTTCGTTGGGTAGTGTATTGATGTACGTACCGTTCTCTTTATAGTTGTCATTTCCCCATAATGCAAGATGGGCTTGATTAAAGAGGATGTAAGTAGCTTCGTTTTGACCTTTTTCGAACGTCACTTTCTCTTTGTTAACCTTAATGTTAGCTATTTTCTGATCAGAGGGTAATTTTAGGAAACGAATACCGGCTCCCAGATTCTTGGATGCTCCTACAGCGCGCAATTCTATTCGCATTTCGACCTGGATAACATGGCCCTGAGCATTCGTTTTAATCTTTTTATAAGGCATTACGAGAACAAGATCATTCATATCAAAGTCACCGTAAGTTGGCCAGTTGTCTTCAAAAATAAAGGTGTAAACACTACTTTCTGCAATTTCTATTGGAAATTCAGGTTCGGTGGGTGTGCCGCCTTTATTGCCACCGTAGATGATACCAGCACATGTTTCAATAGTATGTTTAGAGGCATCGTCACCAACTAACGAACAGTTTTCTTTTGTAATTTGCCAGTCTGAGTTTTCTAATGGGTAATATCCATTACCGCCCTCTTTCCACTTATAAACATATTCCTGTCCAAGATCAAGCACTAACCCCGTAAATGTATTCTGACCGGGATATTGGGTGGTTGTGGCTTTAATCATTGAGAAAGTATTTCCTTCACCGATAAAAGCTCCAGTATTTCCACCAATGAGTGTTTCAGCCAGAATGATGGAGTTGTTTTGCAGAGTGACTTTTGCACTATTGTAAAGAGTGAACTCTTTGACAGTCTTCCATTTTTTCTCTTCTTGCGCTCCTGTGATGGAACCATTGTCCAAAATCAGTGTATTGCTCAAAGCAAATTTATCAGTTACAATAAAAGTACAAGCATTGTATATCGCATTTTCTCCATCCCCTTTAGAGTCCAAGGTCTTGAGCACAATTGTTCCGTAGTTGTTTATAGTAGCTCCTCTATAGAGACTCGTAGCGTTGATGGTAGCGTTTTCAAAATTGTTTAGTATGGCATCGTACTTGCCATTCATTTGGATAATCAGTTCATCTCCTTGATTGATGGTTTCGATGATACCTTTATTGTCAAGTCGTGCGGAAGTTAAAGTAAAATTTTTAGCTACCTTCATCGTTCCCTGATTTAATATCTGACAGTTTGAGTTAGCACTGAAACCATTGGATAAAACAACGGTGCCGATGTTGTAAAACTGAGCTCCCTTAGTATTATCTCCTTGTAAATCAATCTTTCCAGTTCCATTGAGTGAGCCTTTATTGTAGAATTCAGTAGCAGAGTGCATTGTTATGTCTCCAGCAGCCAATGTGCCGAAGTTCTTTATTTTGCTGGTTGACTGAGCTAATAAAGAAGACCTATTGACTTCTCCGTTGTTCAGAATCGTTAAAGTTGCATTATCTTGTAAAGTAAGGCTTCCTGCTTGAATGCCTTGAACGTAAATGTTGACTCCTTTTCCCGCTGTGATAGATGGAGTAAAAGTTGAGCCGGATTTTATGACATAATCTCCTTCAGTCCATAAATTGGCTCCAGATGGATACTCTTCGTCTTTTAATTCTTTGGCATTTGCCGGAACTGTTGGTTCTACATAGGCAGGGTCAGTCAGATCGTTTGCTGCACGTGTAGCTGTATGGGCACGAGTGGCACTCTGCGTAATATACAGCTTACAATTCAAATTACCTCCATTTTCAGGTACTGTATATTCATAAACCTCTTTGCGTTGTTTCGGATCGGTCTGGCGAATATACAAACGCTTTATCGCATTAGAAACATTGATGTTTGCTGTGTAGCTACTGCCGCTTTTGGCTATGCCGGCTGCGATAGGAGTTAGAGCTGTTACATTCAAAGGATTGGAAGTAAAGACTTCAATGAGGTAATTATACTGTCCGTTGAATTCGTCTTTGATCTCAACATTCAGGTTGACGGAATTAATCATTGACCAGTTGAAACCGTTGGGAGCTGTAAAATTTTCTCCAAATGGATTTTCTTTGGGCTCTGTTTGTGTTCCTCTCTCGGGATCATACACATCGTCTGCACAACTAGCAAATGCCAAGACGCAGGCAATGATGGCCATTGCTGAAAAATAATTAAATGATTTCATAAACTAATCTGATAATACTTTTATCTTTAATACTGTTTTTTTGTCGAAATAATCAAGTATTGGACTTTTACAATTATTCGCGCTGCAAAAGTAGCTATATTCTTTGAAATACAGCGGGTATTAATTGTTTTTTTGTTTCGGAAAAGTAGATTAATTGTTTTAATTTGAGCTTTTCTTCGTTACCCTAACTTGTAAATGTTGTCCACGCTTCTCAAAGGGGTTAATCTTTGGTGATTTCGCCTGCAAGATTAGAATTCATGCGATAACGGATTTCTTCCCGACTCAACCCGTGGCCCAATAGGAACATAAGTTTGGTAATGGCACATTCGGGTGTGCTATCGTATCCACTGATAACGCCTGCCTGCAACAAATGTAAACCGGTTTCATAACGTCCCATCTCGACTGCACCGCTTTGACATTGGGTAATGTTGACAATGATGATGCCACGATCACTAGCATCTTTGAGTTGACGGATGAACCATTCCTTTTGGGGAGCATTACCAGAACCAAAGGTTTTGAGTACGACGGCTTTCAGTCCGGGAACGTGCAACACGGAGTTAATAATACTTTCCTGAATACCTGGAAAGAGAGTGAGTACCACAACATTGGTATCGAAAAGATAGTGTGGCTTTAGAGGACGTGACAGGTCCGGCCGACGGATCAAATGTTCATTGAAGCGGATGTGGATGCCGGCTTTTGCCAGAGGAGGGTAATTGAAGGAGCGGAAAGCATTAAAATTCTCCGCATTGATTTTAGTGGTACGGTTGCCTCGCATTAATTCGTTTTCAAAAAAGATGCATACTTCGGGAACGACCGGTGTACCGTCCGGATTTTTTGCGGCAGCTATTTCGATGGAAGTGATGAGGTTTTCCTTGCCGTCGGTACGCAGCGTGCCGATGGGAAGCTGGGAGCCGGTAAGAATAACGGGTTTGGAAAGATTTTCGAGCATGAAGCTGAGGGCAGAGGCAGTATAAGCCATTGTATCAGTTCCATGCAGGATGACGAAGCCATCGAAATAATCATAATTGTAATTAACAATCTTGACAATCTTTGCCCAAAAAGCAGGTTCCATATCGGAAGAATCGATTGGAGGATCAAACTGATAGGAAGAGATGCGATAATTGAAACGTTTCAACTCGGGGACATGTTTGAGCAAGTGGTCGAAATTGAAATTTTCAAGAGCACCAGTCTCCGGGTTTTCTATCATTCCGATAGTTCCACCCGTGTAGATCAGTAATACGGAGGGGTAGTTGACTTTCATTAATATCGCATTTAGATTCTTTCCGGGGCACAAAGATAAGAAAAAAGTGGCAGGAAAAATGTAAATAAATAAAGTAGTCAGAAAAAATGATAGAGATATCATGCTATCACGCTACGATTTTACTACCTTCCAATCTCCTCTTTCAACTTTTTAATTGCCTTCTCTGCATCTCCTTCAGTTTCGTTTAGTAAAGTTACGAAACGGCTACCGATGATAGCACCGGAGGAGTTGGCGCAGGCAGCATCGAAAGTTTGCTGATTACTGATGCCGAAGCCTACCATGCGTGGATTGTGCAAGTGCATATCTTCTATCTTTTTGAAGTAGGCTTGCTTCTGAATATCAAAATCTTGTTGCGCACCCGTGGTGGCGGCACTGGAGACCATATAAATGAATCCGTCGGTATGGGCATCTATTTCGCGCACACGAGTTTCGCTGGTTTCGGGAGTGATGAGCATGATGATACGAATGTCGTACTTTAGAGCAATGGTTTTATAGGTTTCCTCATAATCTTTAAAAGGAAGATCGGGAATGATCACACCGTCGATGCCACATTCTACACATCTCTGGCAGAAACTTTCGAAGCCGAATTTCATGATAGGATTAAGATAACCCATCAGAATGAGTGGAATACGGACTTCGTGGCGAATGTCTTGCAATTGATTAAAAAGAATACGGAGGGACATGCCGTTCTGGAGGGCTCGGGTAGCAGCATTCTGAATAACGATGCCGTCGGCCATCGGATCACTGAATGGAATTCCGATTTCTATCATATTCACACCATTTCTTTCGAGGGTACGAATCACATTGGCTGTGCTTTCAAGCGTAGGACTTCCGGCGCAGAAGTAAATGGACAGCAGATTCTTGGGATTATTTTGAAAAAGCTGATTAATGCGGTTTAGTTTCATGTTATTTATTGTCTTAGGTATTTGTTATTCTGTTATTTTGAGTAGTCAAATTGTAATTCATCCAATGCTAAACTATCTAAGTTCTTTCAAAAATATTTCGATGCGTTCCACATCTTTGATTCCCGGTACTGTTTCGAAGCGACTGTTGAGATCGATGCCTGCAAAACGAGGATGATGAAACTCTTTGATTGCTTTTACGCTGTAAGGATTGATGCCTCCACTAAGCAAGAAAGGGGTAGAGCCTTTGTAACGATACAGTAGATTCCAGTCAAACTGGTTTCCCGAACCACCATATTGGGGAGTTTTGGTATCGAAAAGGTAGTAGTCACATAGCCCTTTGTAATCTGCAGTGGCCAACAAATCTTTCAGATGGGAGATGGAAAACGCTTTGATGAGATGCAGGCCATAGCTTTGCAGAGAACGACAATATTCGGGAGATTCAGAACCATGTAGTTGAATATAGTCCAGCTCGAAACGGTCGACATACATAAGAATATCTTCCTTACTTTCGTTGACAAAGATACCGACACGTTTGGAATGAATGGGCAGATACTCGGGCATTTCGCACAAGCAACGAGGCGACTTGGGGTAGAAGATGAAACCAATCATATCTACACCTTGTTGTTCTACACTGCGGATGTTTTCCGCTTCAGTCATTCCACATACTTTGATGAGAGGAGTCATAAGGCTGTTTGATTTTACTATTTGCTATTGATTATTTCTTGTAGTGCCTCACTGGGACTTGCTTTTCTCATGAAAGTTTCCCCCATAAGGAAACCGCGGTAACCGGCTGTGCGCAAATCCCGAAGAGTATCGGGGTGAGAGATGCCACTTTCGGATATCAACAGCGGAGATTGTGAACTATTGGTAACTTCACGGAGTTGTTCGGCTATCCGGAAAGAGTTTTCCACATCAGTGACAAAAGT
The DNA here is from genome assembly GCA_945607605.1 of uncultured Bacteroides sp. Taxonomy (GTDB): domain Bacteria; phylum Bacteroidota; class Bacteroidia; order Bacteroidales; family Bacteroidaceae; genus Bacteroides. The sequence goes on along the minus strand of CALYZE010000012.1, from coordinate 11,718 downwards.
ACCGAGATTACGATTGTTGACGCCCACCATGTCTATCTCCTTATAAATATAAGAGAGTTCCGAAGGAGTGTGAATCTCGAGCAATACCTCTAAACCTAACTCATGAGCACAGAACGTGAGAGCGTTGCATTGTTCCGGGCTGAGGCAGGCGGCAATGAGCAATACGGCATCAGCACCGACAATGCGAGCTTGCAGAAGCTGGTATTCATCAATGATGAAATCTTTACGTAGGATGGGAATGTGGACAAGCGGACGTGCCGCACGGATATCACGCAAAGAACCGCCGAAGTATTTCTCGTCAGTCAGTATGGAGAGAGCGGAGGCACCTGCAGCTTCGTAAGCTGCTGGAATCTCTTCTGCCTTGGCAAGTTCATTGATCCATCCTTTGGAGGGAGAGCGACGTTTGAACTCGGCAATGATACCTGTGGAAGAGGTTGCCAGTGACTGCTTCATGCTGCGAGGAGGGTTTGTGTTTTCATGCAGAATGACTGCAGCCTGTTCGCGTAGTTGCTGCAGGGAGATAGTTTGTTTTTGCAATGCGATCTCCGTCTGTTTATGAGCTATGATTTCCGATAATATATCTTTCATTGTAACTTTATTTTATATTGATCATTGGTAGGTGAACTTTCATCCTTTATTTATTTCTATGAATTTTTTCAGCACCTGCAATGCTCGTCCGCTTTCTAGCGATTCGCGTGCGATGGCGATGCACTCTTCAATTTCTTTTTGAGGCTCCATTACTTGAATGGCAAAAGCAGCATTGACGATAACACATTGTGTCTGGGCGGGCGTGGCACGGTTGGTCAGAATATTATCGAAGATCCGGGCAGCATCTTCCTTGCAAGCTCCTCCGAAGAGTTCTTCGGGGTGTGCATCTCTGAATCCGAGTGCCTGCGGGCGATAGATGCGTTCGTAATGGCGCGTCATGACCTTGAATTCATCGGTCAGGGAGATTTCATCATAGCTGTCGAGACTGTTGACTACGGCAAAGTCTATACCTAATTTATAGAATACATTGGTATAAAGACGCATCTGTGAAAGGTCGGCTACACCGAGTAGTTGATAAGTTGGTTTGCAAGGGTTAACCAATGGGCCGAGCAGATTGAACAAGGTACGCACTCCTAATGCCTTGCGAACAGATCCCACAAATCTCATAGCCGGATTGAATAATTGGGCGTGCAGATAGGCCATATTGCATTCCTCCATGCTGCGTTTCAGTAAGTCGGAATCGTTGCTGAAACGCACGCCGTGTTGTTCGATGACATTGCTGGCCCCACTGACGGAAGTGGCTCCGTAATTACCATGTTTGGCTACTTTGTATCCGGCGCCCGCTACAATAAAACAGGCGCAGGTAGAGATGTTAAATGTATTCTTACCATCCCCCCCAGTACCCACAATGTCGATGGGCTGATAGGGAGAGAAGTCTATCGGAATACGGGTTTCCATCAATGCTTCTCGAAAACCAATAAGTTCGTCAACTGTAATGCTACGCATTTGGAAAACAGTGAGTAAGGCGGCTATCTGAGCCTCCGGATATTTTTCTTTGGTTATGTTTAGGAGAATCTGTTTGGCATCCTCCGAAGTAAGCTCTTCGTGATTGAAGAGACGGGATAAGATCGTCTTCATCTGTTAGTTACGATTTTACGATTGGTGATTGGATTTACTCTGTTGGGGTGTTTATTTCATTCTGCTATGGGATGTCATTCCTTTTGCTAAGATATATCATTGAAAAGCCAGTTCTTCAGAATGGTTTTCCCATCTGGAGTCAATATGGATTCTGGATGAAACTGAATGCCTCGAACATCATAAATTCGATGCTTCAATGCCATAATTTGACCTTCAGGGCTGACAGCGGTTACGGCTAAGTCTTCGGGGAACTGCTCCGTATCTACTACCCAGGAATGATAACGACCTACGGATATTTCCTCGGGAAGTCCACGGAAGATATAATCTTTTTCAAGAATCCCCTTCTTAGTACCCTCTCCCTCCTTATGAATCTTCACATTCGTTTGTATTCCGTGGAAAACATTGCTCAGGTTGATAAGCTTACCTCCAAACACCTGTCCGATAGCTTGTTCACCGAGGCAAACGCCTAGTATCGGTTTTTGTCCGGCATAGGTGCGTATTACATTCAGCAGTAATCCTGCTTCTTCGGGGATGCCGGGGCCGGGAGAAAGGATAATCTTTTCGTAGGGTTCCAATTCTTCAAGTTTGAATTGATCGTTGCGCAAAACCTCTACTTCTACGCCTAGTTCTTTCACTAGATGGGCGAGGTTGTAAGTGAAAGAGTCATAATTATCTATGATTACTACCATTTTATCTACGATTTGATGATTTACTTCTTTTACTATTTACATTTTTTCAGCCATTACAATAGCCTTTTTCAATGCGCCAAGCTTATTGTTTACCTCTTGTAACTCATATTCTTCATTGCTTTTGGCCACTATACCACCTCCTGCCTGAAACCAAAGTACACCGTTGCGGCTGACAAAGGTACGAATGGTAATAGCTTGATTTAGTGAACCATTTAAACCGATGAATCCGATGCAACCACCGTAAGCTCCACGGTTGTGCGGTTCCAATTCGCTGATGAGTTCCATGGCACGTACTTTCGGTGCACCGCTCAAAGTTCCGGCGGGAAAGGTATCAATAAAGGTTTTGATAGGGTGGGCATCGTCGTGTAACGTGCCGCTGACTCGGCTGACAAGGTGGATGACGTGGCTATAATACTGCATCTCTTTGTAGAAATCCACTTTTACTTCCCGACAATTGCGGGAAAGGTCGTTGCGAGCTAAATCTACCAACATGACGTGTTCGGCATTTTCCTTAGGATCATTCTGAAGATAACGAGCGTTGATAGCATCTTGTTCGGTATCTCCGGTACGTTTGGTGGTTCCGGCAATGGGATCGATATAGGCGTGCCGGCCTTCGATGCGGCAATGAGTTTCGGGTGAGGAACCAAAGATTCGGAAGCCGCCGAAATCAAAATAGAACAGATAAGGAGAGGGGTTGATGCTACGTAGGGCACGGTAAAGTTTGAAGTCGTCACCCACAAAAGGTTGTTCGAAACGACGGGAGAGAACGATTTGAAAAACATCTCCACGCAGACAGTGAGTTATGCCCTGACGGATATTCTCCTTATGCTCTTCATCGGTGAGGGAAGAGGTGGTTTCACCTACAGCCTGGAAGTCGTATGCGGTATAGTTACGATTGTAGATCGCTTTCTGTACAGTATCCAGTTCGCTGGCTTCACCGGGAGCCTGCATTTCTAAAAGCATCATCTCGTTCTTGAAATCATTGAAGACGATGAGGTATTTGTATAAGATATAAAGCATATCAGGCGCATCATTGGTCGTTTCGCGGCTGTCCTTAACGGGAATGTTTTCGAAATAACGAACTGCATTGAAAGAGGTGTAGCCGTAAAGTCCGCAATACTTGCTGTATTCACCTTTCACGTGAAAACACGCCAAAAATTCTTCCAGAGCATTTTCTACACGGTATTCTTCGGTTACCGAACGTTCTTCACGAGTACCGTCGGGCAGGCGAAAGATGGCCGTTCCGTGATCGATACTTACGCTTGCCACCGGACAGAGTCCGATGAATGAACGATTGTTTTCACTGCTATGATAATCGGAACTTTCCATCAGGACACTCTGTGGAAAGATGTCACGTACTTTCAGATATGTGCTTACGGGAGTGTGAAGATCACCGAGTATGGTGCGGCTGAGGGTCTGGTAATGGAATGGTTTCATTGTATGTTATAATTTATCCTTAGAAGTTGAAAAATTAAAGAGATAACTCATCACTTAAATACGTCTCTATATCTTTGTCTCCTCGTCCTGAAACGGTCAACACCACCACATCCTCCGGTTTGAACTTCATTTTCTCCAATGCGCCGAGTGCGTGAGCGCTTTCAAGGGCGGGAATGATGCCTTCAAGTCTTGTCAGCTCGTAGGCGGCGCGAATGGCTTCGTCATCATTGACGGAGAGGACAAGGGCGCGTTTCTGTGCGGCAAGATTGGCGTGCATGGGGCCGATGCCCGGATAATCCAGTCCGGCAGAAATGGAATAAGGTTCTTCAATCTGACCGTCTTCATTTTGGATAACATAGGTGCGTGCACCGTGAATGATGCCCAGTTTACCGAGAGCGATGGTAGCTGCGGTCATGCCTGTTTCTATACCCTTACCACCTGCTTCGGCAAGCACAATCTGTACGCGTGTATCATCAATGTAGTGATAGATGGTGCCGGCTGCATTACTTCCTCCGCCTACACAAGCTATGAGATAGTCGGGACAGTCGCGTCCTTCTTGTTCGAGGAGCTGTTTCTTGATTTCTTTGCTGATGACAGATTGAAGGCGTGCCACCATATCGGGGTACGGATGGGGTCCGACGGTAGAACCGATGACGTAATAAGTGTCCGACGGATGACAGCACCAGTCGCGGATGGCTTCATTGGTAGCATCTTTCAACGTCATGTTACCACTGGTGACCGGAATTACAGTTGCTCCCAGCATTTTCATCTTCTCCACATTAACATGCTGGCGTTCTACATCAGTTTTTCCCATGTAGATGATGCACTCCATATTCATCAAAGCACAAACGGTGGCGGTAGCAACTCCATGCTGCCCGGCACCGGTCTCGGCTATGATGCGACGTTTACCCATACGACGTGCCAAAAGTATTTGGCCGATGCTATTATTGATTTTGTGGGCACCGGTGTGATTCAAATCTTCACGTTTGAGGTAAATCTTGCAACCATACTGCTGAGACAAGCGATGTGCCAGATAGAGTGGAGAAGGACGTCCAACATAGTCGCGTAACAACTGATTGTATTCGCGGTTGAAGTCTTCGCTTTGCAATACTTTGAGATAGGTGTTCTGTAACTCTTCTACACATTTGTGGAGTATTTCGGGGATGTATGCTCCGCCGAATTCTCCGTAATAACCATCTTTGTCAACTAAGAAACTCATCTTTTTATAGTTTAAATTTTTATCTTTTTTTTATCCAACTCTCTCTTGTGGAGAGCAGACGGAGGAATGGGTGTAAAATAAAAGAGCCCTGTCGCAGGTGCGACAGGGCTCTTTTATTTTCCTTATTATATATTACATATATACATACGAGCGCTGCTCCCTTACGACTGTCGGAGTTGTAGAGTGCCACCACCAATTTGTATTTATGAACATTGTCTTCATTATCTTTTTTGTTTTTATCGTGGGCAAATATAAACATAATGTTTGAAACACCAAAATAAAACTTACTTTTTTCTTAATAATCTTTATATCCTTTAAATCCTGTAATACATTTCTCTCTTCGGTTTCACGCTGCCGAAAGGAGGAAGATTTGTTTTAAAAGATAAATTGATTTTTCGAAGTTTTCATGCGGAGTTGTCTGGATAAATCTGTATCTTCGCAAAAAACATAGACTCATGAAAGGAATAAGTTATTCATTTTTGCGTGCGATATGTGCGCTTGTCATCGGATTAGTGCTGGTCTTGTTTCCCGACCAAGCCGGCGATTATTTTGTCATTACGATAGGTATTGTCTTTTTAGTGCCTTCATTGATCGGTATCATTGGTTACTTTGCACAGAATGCCGAAATGCGTCAACGTTTCCCTATTGAGGGAGTGGGTAGTTTGCTGTTTGGCCTGTGGCTGATTATTATGCCCGGTTTCTTTGCCGACTTGCTGACCTTTGTATTAGGATTTATTCTCGTAATGGGAGGAGTGCAGCAAATTGCTTCACTTTCGGCTGCACGCCGTTGGATGCCTGTCCCGGGAGGGTTTTATGTGGTTCCGGTATTGATTCTGATTGCTGGATTATTTGCCTTGTTCAATCCTACAGGAGTCCGTTCCACGGCATTCATTATTATTGGCATCAGTAGTTTGGTATATGCCACTTCTGAGTTAATAAACTGGTTCAAGTTTACACGTCGACGCCCCAAAGCACCAAAAACTTCCATAAAGGCCGTTGAGACAATTGAGGATGCCGAAGTTATAGAATAAAAAACCATCTGCTATTGAGGACGTGTGTGTGGTTTATACATTTACTTTAGCCACTCATTGATTAGCTCGACGACCTCCTTCTTTTTAGGTTCGGGCAATGTACTGATACGTGCTTTGTGGCTGCCTCCGGGCTCAACAAATACGTGAATATTCTTCTTCCTTTTTAACCAAGTGACACCAGCGGCTGTCCAAGGATCGTTTTCACCGTAAATAAATATCATTTTCGGATCATTTTCCTTTAGATATTTCGAAATATTTTGGCTTAATGTCTTGTCGAAAGGCAGGTCTTTGAGCTCTTCGGGCAGCATCAAGCGGTGCAGATAGCCTTTACTTGATTTGATGGAGAGATACTTTTTGAAAGGTTTTACATCGTAGCCGTAATAACCTAATTCACGGGCAGCTTGTACAAAGAATGAGGCTATGGAACTGTCGGCAATGAAGTAGTTAGGATTGCTAATGGCAAGTAGATGAGCGAAAATTTCATCATCAGATGCGGTGGTAGCAGGAATGCTACTCACAGGTGTTCCCCATTGCCAAAGAGCAAAAGAGTATTCCAATACTGAATAGTCATAAATCTCAGCCATGGGAGCACGAAACTTCAACTCTTTTTCCGTGCAATACTCCTCAAAACGAGGAAGGAGTGTTGCTTTGCGTTTCAATACCTCCAACTGGAAATCTTCAATCTTTTTGCGATCTTTGGCTGTCGATACTTTTTTTAGGAAAGGTTCGTGACGTCCGTCTTCTGTAGCATAGCAAAGCGGGGCCACATAGGGAACGGAGATATCTACATCGTCCGGATAGAAAGTACGATATAATAAGGTGGTTTGTCCGCCTTTGCTAATACCTGTGGCAATCCATTTCCCGGGATAGATGTTTTTGAAGGTACTGCGTATAGCATGTAGATCGTCTGCTGAGTTTTCAGCAGTGAGATATTGCCAATCCTTTATCTTGGGAGTGGACTCAAGGAAGTAGCGGTGTTCCACAAAAATAAGGTTAGCATCCAGTAGTTCGGAGAGTTCTTCACGATAGTTGGGGTTGAGGGCATAAGTAGCTCCATAACCTTCGGTAACCATCACTGTAGGGCGGTCAAAACCAATATGAGAGACAATGACGCGTTGGTGGAAACTGCCTTTTTCGGGTTGGTTATGATCGAGCGGTTGTGTGAAATAGGTGACATACTTCTCGGAAAACCGGGTAGATTCCAAAAGAGTGGTTTCCGTAATAGCAGGGATATTGTTTAGCTGTTGTTGCAGGGAGGACTGTGCTGAAAGTGGTCCCGATACAACAAAAAAGAAATACAACAGCAATGCTGTATAGCAATGACGTAAGTTATTCATAGTGATAAGCTTTTTTCTGAGAGACAAAGATAAACGTTTTTTTCTACAACCCATGAATGGGTACGTAAAAAGAGGAGAGAGCTACCTCACGGCACCTCTCTCCCTGCAAACTTAAAACAACCAACAAAAGAAATAGGATCATTTCAATGTTCTATGCTGAATCATTTCCATTACCTGATAAATAATAATTCTCTGTATTTCGGCAATGTCCACATCTGGTTGTCAACAATGAGTTCCAATTTGTCAATGTGATAACGTATTTCTTCCATCATCGGCGTGATGTTGTCGTGGTAAGCAATGGCTCTGGTACGTACACATTCCAGTTTATTGGCAACCTTGCGAGCTTCAATCATGGCATCTACATGTTCTTTGATGAACGCGGTTCGGTCTGCAATCTCTTCAATGAGTTCCAGATTCTTGGCAGAAAGTTTTGCAGCTTTCTCTGCGGGGAACAAGTCTCTCATCTTATAAACGTTGTCAATCAGGTCTGTCTGATATTGCGTGGCTACAGGAATAATATGATTCATGGCCAAGTCGCCAAGGACACGAGCTTCAATTTGGATTTTCTTAGTGTAAGTTTCCCATTTCACTTCATTGCGTGCTTCCAATTCCTTCTTTGTCATAACGCCAATAGATTCAAACATCTTGATGCTCTCTGGTTTCAGATAATTATCGAAGATGAGAGGAACACTGGTTTCGCAATCCAATCCACGGCGGGCAGCTTCGGCTTTCCATTCGTCACTGTAGCCGTTACCGTCAAAATGGATAGGTTTGCAAATTTTCGTGTATTTGCGGATGATCTCAAGGATGGCTGAAATCTTCGGCTCTCCTTTTTCGATGAGTTGGTCCACATCTTTCTTGAATTCTATCAATTGTTCAGCAAGAGCAGAGTTCAGAGCAATCATGGCACTAGCACAGTTTGCTTCAGAACCTACGGCACGAAATTCAAAGCGATTGCCGGTGAAAGCGAACGGGCTGGTACGGTTCCGGTCAGTGTTGTCAATCAACAATTCGGGAATCTGAGGAATGTCCAATTTCATGCCTTGCTTTCCACTGAGGCTGATGAGGTCATCTTTGGTGCTTTCTTCAATATGTTCCAATACTTGACTTAACTGTTTGCCTAGAAAAGAAGAGATGATAGCGGGAGGTGCCTCGTTGGCGCCTAGACGATGAGCATTCGTTGCACTGGAAATACAGGCTTTTAGCAAACCATTGTGCTTGTATACAGCCATCAAAGTATTGATCACAAAAGTGATAAAGCGTAGATTCTCTTCGGGCAATTTGCCGGGAGCGTGGAGCAAGATACCTGTATCAGTACCCAATGACCAGTTGTTGTGCTTGCCACTCCCATTAACGCCTTTGAAAGGTTTTTCATGCAGCAGAACGCGAAATCCATGGCCGCGTGCCACCTTGCGCATCAAGGACATGATAAGCATGTTGTGATCAACAGCCAGGTTGCACTCTTCAAAGATAGGAGCTAATTCAAATTGATTAGGAGCTACTTCATTATGGCGAGTCTTGACAGGAATTCCGAGTTTTAGAGCCTCAATCTCCAACTCTTTCATGAAAGCCGCTACGCGGGTAGGAATAGCCCCAAAATAGTGATCTTCCAATTGTTGATTTTTGGCACTATCGTGTCCCATCAAGGTACGTCCGGTCATCAGTAAATCGGGACGGGCGGCATACAGACCTTCGTCGATCAGGAAGTATTCCTGCTCCCAACCTAAATAAGCAACTACTTTTTTTACATCCGGATTGAAGTAATGACACACATCCACTGCAGCTTTGTCTACAGCGCGGAGTGCTTTCAGCAGTGGTGCTTTGTAATCCAAGGATTCACCGGTATAAGCAATGAATATAGTTGGAATGCAGAGTGTGTCATCCACTATAAAGGCAGGGGAGGAGGGATCCCATGCGGAATAACCGCGTGCTTCGAAGGTGTTGCGAATACCACCATTGGGAAAACTGGATGCATCCGGTTCTTGCTGTACAAGCAACTTTCCGGTAAACTCTTCCAACATACCACCTTTACCATCGTGTTCAACGAAAGCATCATGCTTTTCGGCAGTGCCTTCGGTCAACGGATGAAACCAATGGGTGTAGTGAGTAGCTCCTCTTTCAATGGCCCATTTTTTCATGCCCGCAGCTACTTCATTGGCAATGCTGCGATCCAATGGTGCACCATTGTCAATTACATCAATGAGTTTGGCGTATACCTTACTCGACAGATAGCGGAACATCTTTTCCTTGTTGAATACATACTTGGCAAAATACACTGACGGACGTTCCGTTGGAATTGTCACTTCAACGGGTTTCTTTTTGAACGCCGTTTCTACTACTCTGAATCTCAATTTTGACATAATACCTTGAGTTGTAATGGTTGGTTTTAAAAAACTATTGTTAGAGTAAAAAACTTCTGGGGTAAGAGAACTTTAGCGATAGAACCGCTAAGCAATTAGTTATAAGTTGATTCTCCATGTTCGTAAATATCGAGTCCTTCTTCTTCCACACGAGCCGAAACACGCAGACCATGAATTTTGTCGAGGACTTTAAAGATGATGAACCCCATACCTGCAGCCCATATACCTACTACCGAGGCACCAAATAGCTGCGCACCGAGGAAACCGAAACCTCCGCCATAGAACACTCCTTCACTGGTGGAAAATAATCCGGCAAGGATGGTACCTGTGAAACCGCATACTCCGTGTACAGTGCTTGCACCTACAGGATCGTCAATTTTTAGAACGCGATCGATGAATTCTACAGAATAAATCATCAGGATGCCGCAAAGGGTACCGATGGCAACAGCTCCTAAGGGAGAAACCGCATCGCAGCCGGCAGTGATACCTACTAAACCTGCCAAAATTCCGTTCAGTGTCAATGACAGAGAAGGTTTACCATATTTTAACCAGCTCACCGCCAAGGCAAAGAAGCCACCGGCACAGGCTGCTAAGTTGGTATTCAGAAATACCACTGAAATGGCTATCTGATCTTCGGTAGTGGCTGCTGCCAGCTGTGAACCGGGATTGAATCCGAACCATCCGAACCACAGGATGAATACACCGAGTGCTGCAATCGTAAGGTTGTGCCCGGGAATAGCCCTTGATTTACCGTCTTTGCTGTACTTACCAATACGTGGACCAAGGATGGCCGCACCGACCAAGGCAATCCAACCGCCTACGGAGTGAACAATGGTAGAGCCGGCGAAGTCATGGAAAGTGGTTCCGAAAGTATTCATCATGAATGAACCTTCTTCACCGTTCATCAACCAGCCACCGCCCCAAGTCCAATGACCGGATATCGGATAAACCAATACGCTGATGAAGATCGTATATATCAGGTACATGGAGAATTTGGTTCGCTCTGCCATAGAACCGGATACAATGGTTGCAGCTGTAGCACAAAATACCGTTTGAAATACCAAAAAACCCTCAGTGGGAAGTGAAGCGGCATCAGGCAAACCTTTGCTTTCAAAAATCAAACTCATAAAGTGGGGAGTTCCAAAGAAATCTCCCAAACCAAACATGATACCGAAACCGACAAACCAATAGAGCAGCGAACCGAACATGAAATCCACGAAGTTCTTCATCAGAATGTTGGCTGTGTTCTTGGTACGAGTGAAGCCTGCTTCCACTAATGCAAATCCCGGCTGCATAAAGAATACCAGCATGGCAGCCAATAACATCCAAACTGTATTGACTCCCGATACCAATTGGCTGAGAGTGTCTGCTGCTCCGGCTACTTCAGCAGGGCTTTCTATTGCGGTGATTACTTGCGTAGCAACCACTGTTAGACTGTCTGTTGCAATGGAATCTTGTGCAAATGTATCTGTGGTGAAACAGAACGCTATGGGTATAGCAAGGGTGATACACAGTTTCGTAAAACTGCATTTCAAATAAGTGTCCATAAGTTTTTTGCTTTTAGTTGTATTGTATTTTCTTAAGATAGATGCTGTTCTTATCGTTCTTGTTCAGCATTGTAAAGGGCAATGTCGCCTCTCTCGGCGGTACGGATGCGGATAGCATCTTCAATAGGGATAACGAAGATGCGTCCATCTCCGATTTCTCCTGTTTGTGCGGATTTAATGATGGCTTGTACGGTCTTTTCCGCATTCTTATTGCGCACCACGATAGAGATAAGAATTCTTTCGATAGAACTGGTGTCATACAATACACCCCGGTAGATACGAGCTTGTCTGGACTTTCCGATTCCTCTTACATCGTAGTAAGAGAACCATTCAATGTCCGCATCGAGGAGTGCGTCCTTCACTTCCTCGAATTTGGTTTTGCGAATAATAGCTTCAATCTTTTTCATACCTTCATTCCTTTACAATTAGTTCTTAAAAACTGATTCCTGCTACGAAGTAGGCACCTTCTGTT